>JBIIBX010000012.1:0-17294 GCA_044239185.1 Schleiferiaceae bacterium
AGGTCGTGGATTTACCGATGGCCTGCTCTGGTTCTGCGAATCCTGCAACCACCCGCTCCATGCCGCGTATTTTGAATTGCACGACATTGTGAAGGACTTCCTCCCCCATTTTCAGACTTTTTACGGATCCGACGAACTGCGTACCTGCAAAAGCTGCGGAACCGTGATGGAGTCCGATCCGCGTTTCGTATAAAATCCCTTAGTTTTTTCGGCGGTAGCGGTACGGCGGGGTTTGGATTCCTTGAACTTCCTCACTGAGCGACGACCAGTCGCCATTGGGCCAGAAAAACACCGATTCCCCTTGGGGTTCCCTCCGAAAGTAGGGAAGCTTTTTTGGGGGGTTCTGGAGGCTTTTCGTCCAGGATTTTCCCGGCTTAAGGGTCCAGAAAGTGGCTTCGTTGTAGGTTCGGAGCGCTAGCCAGGCGCTGTCTCCCGATGGCGCTACCCACACACCGGCCCCCGTGCTGTAGAAGTGCGGAAGGGAGCCTCGGTACACAAGGGACTCCCGAGGCAAGACGGGAGAAGAACGATCAAAGGAATACACCCGAGCTTCGGGGTCGCGTTTCGTAATCAACAAGATTTCGTCCGAAAACGGCAGAGCGACAAGCGACTCCGCGTCCCGCGGACCGTCGGGAAAAGCAAACAGACGAATTTGCAAAGAACCGGGCGTCCAGGAAAGGGTATCTCCTTCGTTAAATGAACAGTCGGCGGCGGTCGGTTCCGGAATGCGGTAAACCTGGATAGAGTTACGTTCCGCTTTGTTGTCTCCGATATCTCCCAAATACAAGTGGCTGCCGTCCGAGGTGAGGTCTTCCCAATCTTTGTTTTCGGCCCCTTCGATGTTAAGGGTAACCCGACGAACGCCCGACGAAAAGTCGATTAAATGCAACGCAGCTGGGTTTCCCCCGTCTTCGATGGCCCAGTAGCAACCCGGGAAATCCTTCGCAGCAACAGCTCCGGAGACTTCTTTCAGCGTTAATGGAAGGGCGCTGGAGTCCGGTGGGGAGTGCCAGCCGGATGCGGTTGCCAGGGAGGATGGCGTGTACGTTGCGGAAAAGGGTTCTTGCTCTTTGTTGGTCTGGCAGCCAAAAGCGGTCGCTACCAAAAGCGATTGGAGTCCGAAACGCAGCATTTTGGGGAGGGGATTGGCTATACGTTTCACTTTTTTCTGCTTTGGTTTGCTTCTGAAAGGTAGGTTTTTATTGGGGTTTAGGGGAATTGGTGCCTTTTTTTGAATTGGTAGGTTTGATTTTATTAGTACTTTGTTTTGCATAATACCTTTTTTTGTCTATAACTTTGTACCACCATGAACGAGGAAAATGCCAAAGCGCAAATGCGCAAAGGAGTCTTGGAGCTGTGCGTGTTGCGCATTGTCCGCTCCAGCGAGGTGTATACTTCCGACATTTCCGAACGGCTGAAGTCGGCGGATTTGTTGGTGGTGGAAGGCACCCTATACCCCCTGCTCACCCGGATGAAGAACGCCGGGTGGCTGTCGTACCGCTGGGAGGAGAGCAAGTCGGGCCCTCCCCGGAAATACTACCAAATTACCCCGGCTGGCGATGCGTTTCTCGCCCAGTTGGAACGCGATTGGACGGCTTTTACCCAAGCCGTAGACTCTCTTTAATTGGACGAAACCATGAAAAAAACCATTGACATCCATTTGGCTGGACTTCGCTTTTCTTTGGACGAAGATGCCTACCAGCGTTTGCAAGCGTATTTGCGCGCTTTGGAATCCCAACTGGCCCAGACCGTTGGAAAAGAAGAGATTCTGGCGGACATCGAAGGCCGGATTGCCGAGTTGTTCTCCGCTTCCTTGCATGCCGGGAAACAGGTGGTGACGCTGGCGGAAGTGGACACCGTGATCTCCACCATGGGCGCTCCCGAGGACTTTGCGGAGGAGGGGGCGGAAGGCGGACGTGCGGCTGGAGATTGGCAGCCGTTGGGCGCTGAGGAATCCAACAAGAAGCGCTTGTTCCGAGACTCGGACGACCGCGTGGTGGGCGGAGTTGCCAGCGGACTTTCGGCGTACTTCGATGTCGACCCGGTAGTGGTTCGTCTTTTGTGGGCGGCGTCCATCTTCTTGGGCGGCCTGGGCGTTTGGTTGTACCTGATCATGTGGGTAGTGGTACCGCCGGCGCGGACTACTGCGGATCGACTCCGCATGCGCGGCGAAAAAGTGAACTGGAAAAACATCCAAAAAACGGTCGAGGATGAGCTTAACGGGGTGGCCGATCGGGTGGACCGGTTTGCACGCGGCGAAAAGATGGGCAGATCACAGGGTGCCCGCGTGGCCAATGAAATTGTTCAAACTACCGGGCAGGTTTTGGTCTATATACTCAAATTTATCGCCAAGTTTATCGGCGGTCTGTTCATTGGGCTGAGCATTGCCGCGGGCATTGGCTTAACGGTGGTTACTTTTGGACGCGGCCTCACCTTCAACGGTGCTGTGATTGAGCCGGAGCAGCTTGGAACTTTCTTGGACGTTTTTGCCCCTGACGGGTTGACCAGCTCCACGATTATCTTGTTGATTTTGATGCTTTTGCTTGGTCCTGTGGTTGGCATATTCACCGTCGGGGCACGGATTTTGTTCGGCTTGCCATGGCGGCACAAAGGGCTGCGCTTGGCCGGACTGGTGGCGACTATCGTCAGTGTGGTTGCCGTTGTGGTGGCGTCTTTTTGGGGGGTTCGAACCGCCCACGAATTCGAAGAAGAATCCATTGTAACCGAGAACCAAACGTTGCCCGATGGAAGAACAAACTGGCGCGTAGTCACCCACTTTGCCCCCATCGATGAGGCCGAAGCACGCCTCCATTTTGACGACGAAGAGTCCGACGGGGAGTGGATTTTCACCCAAAATCAGCTTTACACCAACTTGGTGGATTTCACCGTAGAATCGGCTTCCGGCTCCCAGGCTTACCTGGTGGTAGAACGCATTGCCCACGGCGCAAGCGGTCGGGTTGCACGTGAACGGGCCCAGAAAATCGACTACAAACTGGATGCGCGGCCAGACGGAACGCTGGACCTAAATGCCCTGGTGGGAATAGATCGGGCCGATAAATTCCGCGGACAACGGGTGAAAGTCACGCTGTACTTGCCCGTAGGACACACGGTTTACTTGGACCCCTCAACCACGGACGTGCTGGACGACGTACCCAACTTAGAGAACACCTACGACCACGACATGGTCGGTTTGACCTGGACCATGACCGAGGGAGGCCTTACCCAGTTTTCAGACCGATCGGTTCCTGCTCCATCGGAATCCAAGGTGTATTGATGCATCTGCGGCCATGCGGTTTTTGGACCTTTTTCAAGCCCCGGTATGGACAAGTTGTCAAAAATCAAAGTCTTTTGTAACCTTTGGGCCTGTGCGTGCATCTAATAAGTTCGTGCATCTTAAAAATTAGAAGTTAAACCGCTCTCGCTGTGAATAATCGACCCTTCGTCCTTCTTTTTGTTTCGCTTCTTCTGGTTCCATCCGTTTTGCTTGCTCAGAGTCGGTACACGGTCACCCTGCATCCCACCGAGCACTTTGCTTGGGTGCAGCACGATTTGGCGGCAGCGGGCAAGGAGTCGACCCCGAAAGGGAAGGAGACCACCTACCAATTTCCGATGACTGTTCCGGGAACGTACGCCACCCTGGACTACGGCCGTTTCATTGAAAATTTTGCCGCGTTTGATGCCTCTGGTAAAAAATTGCGGTGCCGCCGGGAGGGAAACAATGCGTGGAAGATTGGTGGCGAGCCCTCTCGGGTGATGTACCAGGTGCTGAGCATCATGGAAGAAAAGGTCGGGAAAAACAAAATATTTGAGCCGGCGAGTGCCTATTTCCACCCGCAGACCGGCGCTGTTATCAACGGGGGCGCGGTTTTTGGCTTTGTGCCTGGCCACGTAGCCGATTCCGCCGTGGTCGAAATTTTGCACCCCGGGATGTGGTGGGCCAGTTCGTCGCTGCCCCGTGTAGCTTCGAATTCCGACCGGCTTGTGCGAGCCGCTGCCCTTGAACCTGCCCGTGCTTCGGAAAGCTTCTTGGAAAACCGCCCTGCCGAAGGGCCCGCTACGCGGTCTACGGTATTTGGAGCTTCCAACTACCACGCATTGATCGACAATCCAATGCTCGTTGCTCCGGCGGATACTGCCGGCTTCTGGGTGAACAACACCCGTGTCACGGTGGCGTGTTTGGATTTTCAGGGCAAACAACGCGCTGCGCACTTCAAATCGCTGTTGGAAGCTGATTTACAAGCTGTTGCCAAGTTCATGCCGGTTTTGCCGGTGGATCGCTATACGTTTTTAATCACGGTGGCGGACTTCCGCGAAGCCGGTCAAGTGATTCAAGACATGCAGCAAGGCAACGTTCGGCCCTTTGCCTTGATCAAAACCTTGTTGCTTCTAAAAGACCAAGGACTGGGCGCGTTGGAACACAATACGTCGTCCCTGTATTTCTTGGGGGATTTTGGCGTGGACATCCCGGATTTGAATTTGGACGGTCAGCTGGCCTCCTCTGCGGTGCACGAATTCATGCACATCGTAACTCCTTTGGGCCTGCACGCACCTGCCATCCACGATTTCAACTACGCCAACCCGACCATGTCTCAGCACCTGTGGCTGTACGAGGGGGTGACCGAATATTTTTCGCATCTGATTCGGCTCCAAGGCGGACGGGTGACCGTAGACGCGTTTTTGGATGAGATGGAGGGCAAAATTCGCTCAGGAGAGCGTTTCCCGTACGCGCGTATGTCCTTTGCCGAAATGAGTACAAACGTTTTGGAGAAGGGCTACAAAGAGCAATACGGGCATGTTTACGACCGGGGCGCAGTTTTGGCTTGGCTTCTCGACGCCGAAATTCGCCGTCTGACCAACGACTCCAAAACCCTGGCCGACGTCATTCTGGATCTCCACGCCCAGTACGGACCCAAACGACCTTTTGACGAAGCCGGTTTCTACGACGCCTTCGCCGCGGCCTCGCATCCCGAAATCCGGTCTTTCTTTGCCCAATACATCGAGGGCCGGCAGGCGCTCCCGTACCGGGAAATCCTGCAACCGCTTGGAGTTACCTACCGAGATACCGTGGAGGTCATCCGAATTGTATCTCCACTGGACCGGCGTAAAAACGACATCCGTATGCTCCCCGCTTCCTCCACCGGCCACCGTACCGTCAAAAAAGTAGGCAAAAACAACTGGTCGTCGTTGCAAGAAGGAGACGTCGTACATGCAGAAAAGTTGGCTGAGGCCCTGAAGGCCGCAACGGATACCATCGTGTACTTCCCGGTTGTGCGCAATGGAAAAGCGGACATGATTCCCTTCCCAGTTCGGAAAGAAACGTCCAACCTGTACCGCCAATTGGACGGCTACGGAATGAACCCCGACCTTCCCGTGGATCCAGCCGCTTTGTTCCGGTGGAGCATGTTCACCCAAGGCGCGCTGAAGCGGACTTTTTCCACCGAACCGATAACGGTACCGACGTGGCCCTGATTTCTGTTGCGCGGTGGTTTTAAAAAGCAGGCGGAACCGGCTTGTTTTGAACGATGCCTTCGATGCGTTCTACCAATTCCGGAGTGAACAGCGTGAGGGCGTCCAGGGCGCGGAGATTTTCCTTCAGTTGCTCCACACGGGTTGCTCCTAAGAGGGTGCAACTTACCCGGGGATTGGACGCACTCCAGGCGATCGCCAGCTGTGCGGGCGTTATAGACAGTTCTGCAGCCAACTGCGCAAGGTTTTGCGCAACCAAGAGCTTCTCTTCCACGACGTTGCGCTCTTTGAGCCATGCGAGCTCTTCCCGCTGCAACCGCATGGCCTGATCGGCATGCCCCAGTGCGTATTTCCCAGTTAAAATACCGCTTGCCAAGGGACTCCAGGTGGTGAGCCCGAGACCCACCCCGTCGTACAGCGTTGCGTATTCCACTTCGACCTTGTCCCGGTGCAGCAAATTGTACTGCGGCTGCTCCACTACGGGGCCAATCAGGTGGTGCTGACGAGCGACCATATGGGCTTCCATAATTTCCGCCGCACTCCATTCGGAGGTGCCCCAGTACAAAATCTTGCCCTGCTGAATCAGCTGGTGCATGGTCCAAACCGTTTCCTCAATCGGTGTGGTCTTATCGGGGCGATGGCAGTAATAGACGTCCAGATAGTCCACCTGCAGCCGTCCCAACGCAGCATGACAGGCTTCCACCAGGTGTTTGCGATGAAGGCCTTTTTGGGTAGGAAGTTGCCCTCCCGCGCCAAAAAACGCTTTGCTTGTGACCGAATACGTATCGCGGCCCCACCCCAGCTCCCGAAGCAACTGGCCCATAACCAATTCGCTGCGGCCGTGGGCATAGACCTCGGCATTGTCGAAGAAGTTGATGCCCGCATCGTAGGCTGTCACCAGAAGTTCCTTGGCGGTAGAGGTGTCTATTTGGTTTCCAAACGTAATCCAGGTGCCAAAGCCAAAAATGCTCACGGGCAAACCCGACTTGCCCAACTTGCGGTATTCCATACGGTCAGATTGTAGCTCGTTCTTCAAAAAAGTTCGCGGTAGCCATGGCAATAGGGCGTAGAACCCTTGTGGTCGTAGTAATCTTGGTGGTACCCCTCGGCAGGATAAAATTTGGTTCGGGGGAGCAGAACCGTAGCGACCTTGTAGCCCTTGGCTTCCAACAAGCCAATAAGGCGTTCGGACGTTTTCTTTTGGTCTTCGTTGGCGTAAAAAATCCCGCTGCGGTATTGCGGACCGATGTCTGGGCCTTGGCCATTCGATTGGGTGGGGTCGTGGGTTTCAAAAAACACCCGCAACACCTTTTCCAAGGAAACTTGCTTGGGGTCGAATTCGACCAGGCACGCTTCGTAGTGGCCGGTCTTTTTGGAACAAACTTCTTCGTAGGTGGGATTCTCCACATGGCCGCCGATGTACCCTACGGTGGTGGACTTTACTCCCTCCAGTTTCTGGAGAAAATATTCCGTGCCCCAAAAACAGCCAGAGGCTACTACAACGGATTCGAGCGGAGTATTGGGATCCATGGGTTCGATTGTTTTTGAAGTATCAACAAATTTGGGTGTGGAATTGCGGCTCCAATTGAACGCAAAAAGAGCGACCGCTGCCAACACCAAAACAGACAAGGTGATCATATAGTTTCTGTTCATGGTTACATATCCATCATTTCCATGACGCCGCCGCCCGGCATCCCTTGTTGGCGGCCGCCACGGCCTTTCCGGTCGTTGTTCTGCTGCCCAAAGCGGTACTGCACATTCAAGAAGAAAATGCGGCTTTCGCGGTAGCGTTCAAAATCGATGTAAACGCCAGGGCGGTCTTGAATGAACCCAAATTGCCGGGTTTTGAACACGTCCGACAAGCGCGCAGAAACACTCAAGTGCTTTTTGAAGAGGTCGACCTTGTACCCGATGTCTACACCTCCCATGGGCTTCCGAATGCCCTGGCCTGTTGGGCCCGATCCCATCTGCATATAGGTGATCTGCAGCTGTTGGATTTTAGACAATTCGATGGTCGAATTGATGCGGCCGTTCCATCCAAAACCCGCTTGCTGAAGTCCTGCTTGCAGATTGCCTCCGTCGATTACACTGAAATAGGCATCTCCACTGGCCTGGAGATTCATCCAAGGGACAAATCGGCCCATGGCATTGGCGCTGATGCCGTAGCGTTGGCGGGTGTTGAAATTTTGCCAACTGACCACAACGGCTCCGTTGCTGTCTACCGTCAGGTACCGGCTAAACATGTTGGTGGTGTTGTTCATGTAGACCGACCCACTGATCGACCCCTTTTTGCTGAAACGTACTGCATTCACCTCGAAGGCATGGGTGTTTTCCGGACGCAAATCGGGATTTCCCTTCCGAATGCTTTGGGGATTTGAATAGTCTACAATGGGGTTCAGACTTTCCTGGCCCGGGCGGTTAACCCGCATGGAATAACTGAACTGGAAATCCGTTCCGCGTTTGGGGCTGTAGGTCCAATAAACCGATGGGAAAAATCCCGGGAAGTCGCGTTGCAATCGAGAACCGTCGCGCAACAAAAACGACAAAAAGGCGTGTTCGTACCGAACCCCTACTTGGGCCTTCCATTTGTTGGAAAAAACGTGCCCGAAGGTCGCATATCCGGCATGAACCCATTGGTTCATGTCCGTCTTGAACGAACGCAAGGAGTCAAACACGGTCGTCGAACTAAATGGCGTGGGCAACTGCAGTGCCAACTGGTCTGTTCCCCGCTGAAAATAGGCCGAACGGGCGCCAAAGTCGAACTTGCTCTTCTTGCCTACCGGTCTTTCCGCATCCGTTTGAAAAGTCCAGTTCCGACCTCCTCCGAGGTTTTCAAACTGCTGCAAATAAGCTCCGTGGGTAAGCTCAATGGGATACCCCTCTCGGAGATTCCACGTATTGGTATTGGATTGGGTGTCGACGGATTGGGAATAACTCAGGTCCGCAGTCCACTTGTGGTTTTCTTTTTTGTACTTGTATTCGTAGCGAACGGATGCGTCCCAGTTGGTGTTGGTGCTGTTGCTCTCGTCGCGCTGGGTGGCATAGGTGGTATCCGGCCACAACTTGTTCAGGTTGCCGTAGTACGTGGTGTCGTAGCCCGACCGGGTCCCTTGATTCAACCCCGCAGAAACGTTGAATTGGTGCCTCGGCGTCCATTTGAAATCTGCTCCCCCGCGGAAATTATACCCCACATTGCGGTTCAATCCGCCGCTGATTTGGCTGACATAGGCATCTTCCGGCAAGGTGATCAAACGGAGCGTATTTCCGGTGCTGAAGGTTTGTCGGTCGTCCCAAGAACCGTTGAAAAAGACATTGGTCTCCCCTACTTTCTTGGCCAAATTGACGGCTCCGTTGTACTTCTGGCGGGTGCCTATGCCCAACAAAACGTCGCCATTGAGGCCGGATTTGCTGTTCTTCACCGTGACGATGTTGATGATTCCCCCCGTTCCGTCGGCTTGGAATTTGGCACCTGGATTGGTGATGGTTTCAATTTTGGCGATGGAGGAGGCCGGAATGCGATCGAAGGCATTCTGACCCGCCATTCCTAACAAGGAAGCCGGACGCCCATCGATCAAAATGGTCACATTCTCCTGTCCGCGAAGCGCTATGTTGCCGTCGATATCGATGGCCACATTGGGGACTTGGCGCAAAACATCTGTTCCAGACCCTCCTTGCACCTGCAGGTCCGACTTCACGTCGTACACTTTTCGGTCAATCCCGTTGAGTTGAGCGGGGCCATCGGATAGCACTTTTGCCTCGGGAAGATGGGTTGGGCTGAGGGCAAGGGTTACGGTTCCTACATTCACAGGACTTCCCTTCACGGTGACAGGGCGTACAACCGGTTTGTATCCCAGCTGGCGCACCACCAAGCGGTAAGTGCCGTCTGGGGCATTCTTTAGGCTAAATGATCCATCCAACTCGGTCTTTCCTTGTGCAATAGGTGCTACACCTTCACTGCTCGGAAGGGGCGCCGTGCTTCCTGATGCCGCCGGCATCAATCGAACCTGGGCGAAGGCAATGGGTTCCTTGGAATTTGCATCAATAACCTTACCCGAAAGGTGGTTTTGCGCTTGTCCGTGGCTGGAAAAAACAACCAAAAAGAAAGAAGTAAGGGAGGATAATTTCAGGTAATGCATTGCTATTGGAGAGTCTTCTCGGTTGGTCGTTTAATATCGATTCGCTTAGTTTTGGGGCTTTGATTCGGTCAAAAAGCCTGCCGACAGGAGGTACTCCGCTATTTGTACCGCATTCGTGGCCGCTCCCTTGCGCAAATTGTCGGCTACAATCCACAGATTAATGGCTTGTTCGCACGACTCGTCTTTTCGAATTCGGCCCACAAAAACACCGTCTCGACCTTGTACATTTAAAGGCATGGGGTATTCGGAATTTTCTGGACGATCTACCACTTCGATTCCCGATACCTGAGACAGCCAAGAACGGACTACGGCAGGTTCGGGTGCGGAGCCTTGGAACTCAATGTTTACCGCTTCTGAGTGCCCCCCCATAACCGGAACCCGAACCGCGGTGGCGGTAACTCGTACCTCCGGATTGTTCAAAATCTTAACGGTTTCTCGGGTCAATTTCATCTCCTCTTTGGTGTAGCCGTTTTCCAAGAAAACGTCGCACTGAGGAATGCAGTTTAAGTCAATTTTGTGGGCATAAACCATCGGGCCGTCTATCCCTTTTCGCTCGTTAAACATTTGCTCGACGGCACGCATGCCGGTACCGGTTATGCTTTGGTAGGTAGAGACAATAACACGTCGAACCGGTTGGTGTGCATTTAAAGCATTCAATACCATCACCAATTGAATGGTCGAACAATTGGGGTTGGCAATGATTTTGTTGTCCTTCTTCAAGATTTGGGCATTGACCTCCGGAACCACCAACGGCACGGTGGGCTCCATGCGCCAGGCACTGGAATTGTCGATGACGGTGCACCCAATTGCTGCAAACTTTGGTGCCCATTCCAGGCTAACCTCGCCGCCCGCGGAAAACAGCGCTAAGTCCGGCTGGAGGGCAAGCGCTTGCTCCAGGGTGACAGCGGGAATGGGTACTCCGCCGCATAGAACCTCTTTGCCCTCCGATGCATCAGATGCCACCGGAATCCATTGAGAAACGGGGAACTTGCGTTCCTCCAGCACTTTTCTCATTTGCTCTCCGACCATTCCCGTAGCCCCGACAATTGCAACACGCATAACCCGATTGTTTTACCGAGCAAAGGTACAGGTTTCCAAAAGCCGTGCAGGGGCTCCCATTTGCGCTAAACGTATTTATACGTTTACTACCGATTGTCGGCAAAATCCACGTTGAATTTTGCTTCCATGATCGTCGAAATCCTCATCGCTCTTGATACACTGTGGTCCGACCCTGGGTCCGGGCCGTGGAGCAATGCCCCTGTTCGTTGGTACGGAGATACGGCTTTGGTTCGTCGCACAGAAACGGGCGCGGTGCTAAACGCGTCAAGTGCGGGAAAAGTGTTTGTGTGGGCCGACGCTCCCCTAACTGCTCCTGCCTGTTGGGCCGGCCAGGTGCGTCTAAAAACCAATCCCTCCAGCTCAAACTACATCGAGGTGCGGGTGGCTGAAGACGGTGTAGGAAACGGTGTTGGCATCCGATTTGGAGCCGTCGACGATGGGATATCCTTGGGCAAGTTGTCCAAAAACAGTTTGACCACCTGGGCAAAGTCTGTCAATGGGATTCTCAACCAAGACAGTTCACGCGTGGATTGGAAGTTGAAATGGAGCAGGAACAACTTCTGGATTCTCCAATTTAAGTTCCCGAATGACAGTGGTTGGACCCTGCTGGACAGCACCCAATACGTTCCCTCTCATCCCATTCGCTACACCGGGTGGAAAGCCGTCTTTACCCTGAGCAACCGCGCCAAAATGGGTATTGGCCGTTGGGGCGTTATTGGACGTCCGCCAGGACTTTACGCTCCTTCTGGTAGTGCAGACCGCCCCCCTCCCATGGGGCTAGACCACTGGCAAATCACCGAAATACTGGCCAGTCCCTCTTCCAATCGAATTGGTGCGCCGCGGGTTGATTTTCTTGAATTGGTTTATTTGGGGTCAGACACTCTGGAAACAGTAGGTTGGAGCATTTCCGTCAATCAATACACGTATCCATTGAGCCCAAAGAAATGGGCACCAGGCGAAGTGGCCTGCATCGGCGATTCGTTGGGGTTTCCCATCGCTCTTCGAAAAAAGGTCTGGCACGGAAAAATTCAAATTCTAAGTTCTTACTGCTGGATCCAACTGCGAGACCAGTACCGCCGTCCCGTTGTGCAATCGCACCTTGATCCCACTTGGTTTGTGCCCAAAGACAAGTCCTCTGGGGGGTTCAGCTGGGAAGCAAAATGGCCAAACCTCGCCTGCTTAAATCCGGTTGGATGGGCGACGTGTGACGCCCCCCTTGGCTCTACCCCCGGTACCCTGCCTGCGGACGCTCAACCCCCGATGCAGCCCAGAATGGGAGGAATACGCAATTGGCGTTGGTTGGATGCGAATACCCTGGAGCTGGATTTTCGGCACCCGATGGCCTGTCTCTCAGGAGAAACTATTCCAATCGTTTTAAACGAAGAAACGGCCGACTCCCTGTGGGCGGTCAGTCCTTCCACATGGAATGTCTATTGGAAAAACAATGCCCTGGAACCTCACAAAGTATACGCCCTGGATTTAAAGAACTTGGAACACGCTGACCGTACTCTTTTGGATACGGTACTTGCGGTAGGCGCTGCACAAGCCGCTGTGCCCGGCGATTGGATCGTAACGGAAATCCTCCTGAACCCGCTGCCTGAGGAACCGCGCTTTATTGAATTGCACAACCGAACATCGCATTGGCTTGATGCAGGAGAATTACGTTGGTCGCGAATTGACCCGACCACGGGAAGTGAAACCGCTTTTCAATCCTTGGCCCCTTCCGGACTCTGCGTGGGGCCTGGCAAAAGCATCGCTTTGGCGGAGACGTGGGGAAAATGGCTTTCGAACTATCCCCATCATGATTCTTTGGTGTGTAAAAACAGCCTGGGGGCTTTTATGTGGTACGACGAGTACGCAATTGGAAGGCTTGAAGACAGCCGGGGGCAATTGCTCCTGCCGCTTCGTGTTCGAAAAGAAAATCACTTCCCCGGATTGCCTGATCAAGAAGGTCAATCCCTGGTTCCTTTGTTTGACTTTACGCACATTCAAGACTCCTTGCAATGGACCAGCCATGCCCCAAACCGTGGAAGCCCAGGAATCCCATCGGAATTTTCCCCGGTTTTAACGAGCAACGCCACATGGACTTTGGTACAGAGAATTTGTTCCGAAGGGGCGCCAGCAGTAGTGGTTTACCAGGGCCTGGCGGCACCTGCTGTGGCATCGGTTTGGGTATCGGCCTTGGACGGATCTCCTTTGGTAACCCTTGCCAAGGAAAAAACGCTCGGAGCACACGGAACCATACTTTGGGATGGAAGAGGACCGTGGGACAATTTGGTTCCACCGGGGGTTTATTTGCTTTGGATCCAAGGCGTGAATGCAAAGAATCGCATGTTTACAAAATCATGGGCCATCCGGGTGACCTGACCGTGCTACCTTTGCTTGCTATGACTACGAAAAATGCCAAAATAGCCGACTTTGATCCCAGTGGATTGGCGGCTCCTGGTGCCCTGTACGGACTTCCATTCGACCAAGAAGATTCTGAGGTTGTTGTCTTTCCTGTTCCGTGGGAAGTGACGGTAAGCTATGCCAGCGGTACGGCCAATGGGCCAGCCGCCGTTCTTGAGGCTTCCGCACAAGTCGATTTGTTCGATCCACGCACTCCGGACGCCTGGAAGATGGGGCTAAGCATGGTGCCCCTCTCCTTAAAGTGGCACGAAAAGTCGGACCGCAACCGAGAGCGAGCTGTGGAATACTTGGAGATGCTGGGACAAAACACTATTGGGAAGCGCGGGAACAAGTTGCTCGAAAAAGTGAATGAATCCTGTGCGGAAATGATCCAATGGGTCGAAGAGCGAACCTCCGCCTTGCTGGAAGAAGGGAAGTTGGTGGCACTGCTTGGAGGAGATCACAGCACCCCTTTGGGGTATATCCGGGCATTGGGCAAGGTGCACGGCACGTTTGGGATCTTGCAGATTGATGCCCACATGGACCTGAGAGAGGCGTACGAAGGGTTTACTTATTCCCACGCATCCATCATGTACAACGCGCTGCAAACAGGCCATGTCTCCCACTTGGTTCAAGTAGGCATCCGGGACTTTTGCCAAGAAGAAGTCGACTTGGTTGCAACCGATCCCCGTATTCAGGTCCATTACGATCGCGACATGAAACACGCTGCCTTCCGCGGCGAACTGTGGACCGAGCGAGTACAAAGCATCGTGAAAAGCTTGCCGGAAAAGGTGTACCTCTCTTTCGACATCGATGGACTCGATCCCAAACTTTGCCCGAACACCGGCACTCCCGTCGCCGGAGGATTGGAAGCAGAACACGTGCTCTTTTTGGTGGAATCGGTCTTGGACTCGGGGCGCACCTTAATTGGTTTGGACTTGAATGAAATTGCCCCTGGCCCAGAGGGCGACTGGGATGCAAACGTAGGAGCGCGCCTGCTCTACCGCTTGTGCAATTTACTGGGTGAGAGCAACGGACGCATGCGTACCTTTGTGCCATGAAATGCGGAGTCGTCACTTTTCCTGGATCCAACTGCGATCAAGACATAATTTTAGCCCTGCGCGAGGGCATGGGCGTTGAAACGGTCTCGCTTTGGCACAAGGACACCGACCTGCAAGGGGTTGATTTGGTGGTTCTTCCAGGCGGATTTTCGTACGGGGACTACCTCCGTTCGGGAGCCATTGCTCGGTTCTCCCCCATTATGGGCGAAGTCATGCGCCACGCTGACCGCGGCGGTTATGTTTTAGGCGTTTGCAACGGCTTTCAGATTCTAACGGAATCTGGATTGCTGCCTGGCGCCTTGTTGCACAACGAAAGCCACAAATTCATCTGCAAGAACGTCCACCTGCGGGTTCAGTCTCCTCTCAGTCCAATAACGGCTGGATTGGAGGAAAACGGGGTCTTTCAGATTCCCATTGCCCACGGCGAGGGACGGTTCCATGCCAGCGACGAGGTGCTCAAAGAGCTGAACGACAACGGCCAAGTCCTTTTCCGTTATTGCACGGCTGAGGGTTCCATTACCCCCGAGGCAAACCCCAACGGGGCCGCTGAAAATATTGCCGGGATTACCAACCGTTTCCGCAATGTGATGGGCATGATGCCGCACCCCGAGCGGGCCGTCGATGGCGACTTGGGCAATACCGACGGCATTGCCCTGTTTGAGAGCCTCTTTGCACACATGGTATCTGTAGCGCGGTAAGTCTTGTTTCTGACGAAATAAAAAGCCCCGAGCGATTGCATCGCTCGGGGCTTTTTTGTGGTTCCCAGCACCTCCAACAGGGAGGGCTTGGTACGCCTACTTCCGAAGGACTACGCGCGCCGTTTGGGTCGATTGAGCGTCGGACCAACGCACCAAGTACACGCCAGGCGATAGGGCTTGCAAGTCCAAGAACTCCTGGGCCAATGCGCCCGTACCCGTTCCTGTTCGGGAGATCAGACGTGCCCCGTCGGAGGAGAGGACTTCCAGGGTGTAAACGGCCCCCGCTGGCATCCAATGCTCTGCGCGCAGCGCCCCGTTGGTCACCGTAGGCCATACGCGAAGCCCGCTGGGCAAGGAATTCCATTCGGGCGTCGAAATCACTTGGAACACGTCGGACTGTGCGCTGCAACCGCCAAAAGAAACCCGAACGCTGTATTTTCCAGGAACTTGGGCCTTGAAAATGGCCGAGGTAGCACCGGGAATGGCAACGCCTGCGCTGTCCAGCCACTGGTACTTCACGCCGGTTGCGGTGCAGAACAAGGAATCGCCGTAGTCGAACACCCAAGGCTTGGTTGGGGGCGACTGGACGAACACCGTGTCCAGCTTAGAAACGGTGCACAGAGCATTGCTGTACTGGTAGGTAACGAGGTGGGTACCGGTGCCGAATTGCGCGGGAGAAAGCTGGGTAACGGTCTGATTCCCCACCTTGTAAATCCCTCCCGTCGGATATCCCATGTTGAGGGATACGGCAGCGTCGGTAAGACAAAGTTGCTTGTTGGTCAAGGAAAACAAGACCGTAGGCTTGGCCACTACCCGTACGACCGCGGTGTCCGTGTTGGTACACCCTTGGGCGTTGGTGTAGCTGTAGGTGGCCACAAAATTGCCCGGTCCGACATTGGCGGGAAAGAACATACTACCGGTTACTCCCGAACCGCTGAATGCACCACCGGCAGGATTGCCCATCAGTTGGAAGGGTTGAGACCCTTGGCAAACCGAGGGATACGGTCCAAAGGAAACCGTCGGCAAGGCCAAAATAGAGACCACGGCAGGCGCGGAAGAGACCAATCCTTGGGGGGCACAGATTTCGGAAGAGCGCAGGGAAACGCGAACGGTATCCCCTGAGTTCAAGGTGTTGATTGTAAAGGTATTGCTCGCATTTCCACGGGGTTGACGGTTGACGGTCCAGTAGAACAGCGGGGAAGAACCCGCCCCGGTGGTGTTGGCCGTAAAGGTGATCGGGGCATTCTTGCACGCTGTGAGGCTCGGTGCGGAGATGGACACCGATGGGGCTACCGCAGGAGAAACGGCCACCACGCCGGAAACGGAAGCCGTGTTGGTGCCGGCGGACGACGTCACTTGAAGTGTGGCAGCATACGATCCGGGAGACGTATACACCACGGTGGGCTGAGCCAACGTGCTGGTAGCGGGCGTGCCCCCGGGGAAGGTCCACAGGAAGGAGGTAGGCTGACCGGTGGACGTACTGTAGAAGGTTACAGCCCGCCCTACGCAGGTGGCCGGATGGGCATACAAACCGGCAACCGGGACGACCGGCGTGGAGCGGATTTGGATGTTGTCCAGGTACAGGTTGTTACCGCCTCCAAATCGACCCACAAAGGCTACCCGAAGTCCGGTAGAAACAGGCAAACCCGCCAGGGAAACCGAATCCCGGCGCCAGTCACCGGCAGCCGATGGCACAAAGGCTGTAGCTGTTGCAGCGCCGGTGGCAAAAGAGCCGCTCCCGTTTTCGCCGTACGCTTTTAAGCGGGTCCAAGTGGCTCCGCAGTTCGTAGAAACCAGCACAAACAGCGAATCTTGGTTGGCAGATGCCTTTTGGCGGTAGGCGTATTCGAAAACCAGACGCGGTTGGGTTGCGCCGGTCAACCGAAACGGTGCGGACTGCAGGGCGTCTTGAGCACCCAAAGAAGAACCGGCATTCCAGCCCAAAACCGCCGCAGAAGTGCCTGGGGCATTTCCTGCAACAGCGGCAAGGCTCCACGTAACGTCGTTGGTGGGGTTAACCACCTGCCAGCGCTCCGCCAAAGGCAGGTTCATGGGATCCACAATGGGCAACGATGCGCCTCCCACTTCCACGGCTCGGGTTTGAACCAAGGTGTCTGATCCGTAAGCGTTTTGGGCAATGAGTTGGACCAGGTAGGTGCCGGGGGCAGAGAATACGACCCGCGGATTCTTGGAGTTCGCGTTGGTTCCGCCTACAAAGGCATAGGTTGGGGGCAGGATGCTCCACGACCACGCCGTGGGCATGAAGCCGGAGGCGTCGCGCAACGCTACCGTATCAGCCACCGAGCAGGGCGCTGCGGGCACGGCCGCAAAGGCTGCCTCCGGCTTGCGCAAATAGCCATTGACCAAGGGGGATTGCCAAATGCCGCGTCCGTAGGTTCCTGCGCGCAAAAGCCCAGGGCCCATTAGAATTTCCAAGTCGTTGACCACGGTGTTGGGCAGCCCTTGCATGAAGGGGACCCAGTCCG
>JBIIBX010000013.1:0-17177 GCA_044239185.1 Schleiferiaceae bacterium
AACCGACTTAGAAGGCCATTCCAAAAAGGAAGGAACGAATCCCATGGATTCCAGGGACGGGATGGGAGTACTCGTCTTGGTCACATTCCACGCGTCGCTGGCCTGCGCGCCACGAACCGGTATCTCCGGATTGGCGGCGAGGGCGGACTTCCATTTTTTGCTGTAGGGCGTAAAAACCGTGTAATACGTGCCGTCGTCCTTGGTTACCTCGTTTCGATCAAAAACGACCTGGTCTTTGACACCAATAAATTCCATGCCTTTTGCGGAAAAAAGAGCGTGAATTTCTTGGTCCCTTTCCCGGGCATAGGGCTCGTAATCCCGATTCGCTACGAGGCCTTTTACTTCAGGATTTTTCTCCAATAAGGTGGAAAAAACAGTGCTTGGGGTACCGTAAAAAACCCACAAGTCTACCCCCCATTCTGCCAGCTGTTTCTTTAATGACAAAACGTGCTCGTAAATAAACGAAACCCGCGCATCTGTGGGAAGCAGGCGGTCAAGAATAACCGGGTCAAAAATAAAGACCGGCTGTACCGGGCTGCCGGACTCCAGCGCCCGAATTAAACCCCGGTTGTCTTCCAAACGAAGGTCCCTACGGAACCAAAAAAACATCATGATTTACGGGCAATCGCGTGCAAAAATTCAGATCGCACCAAGGGATCTTGGAACCGACCGCTGTAGTGCGAAGTTACCGTTGAGCTGGCACAATCTTCGACACCGCGCGTGCGCACACACAAGTGTTCTGCATCTATGTACACCGCAACGTCTTCGGTACCCAGGGTGGCTTTGAGTTCTGCGGCGATCTGCTCTGTCAAGCGCTCTTGCACCTGAGGACGTTTGGCATAGTGCCTAACTAAACGGTTTAATTTAGAAAGTCCAATAACCTGACCGTTAGAATAATAAGCTAAATGACAAACACCCAAAATTGGAACAAAATGGTGTTCGCAGGTAGAGTGCAACGTGATATTGCGCTCCACCAACATTTCACCATACCGGTAGGGATTGGCAAACAGGGTTACTGCGGGTTTGTTGGCTGGATTCAATCCCGAAAAATGCTCCTGAACCATCATTTTCGCTACCCTTTTGGGGGTGTCGCACAGGCTGTCGTCGGTCAGATCCAGTCCAAGAATGCCCATGATGTCCTTGAAACGCTCTGCAATGAGTGCAATTTTCTCATCTTCTGTTAGCACAAAAGCATCTTCCCGCATGGGCGTAGCCAAGGAATAAACCGACTTGTGGGTGTGGGGTTCGCCACTGATGGGACCACTTGAATTATTCACCACTGTATTCGACATAATTGCGAGGGGTTTCGTAAAGTGTAACTTTAAGAGACAAATCTTCTGAAATCTTCTCCCGTAAAGCGCTCCAAATAAAAACGGCAATGTTTTCCGCAGAGGGAATGGTGCCCGAATTGAAGGGGGGCACTTCTACGTTGAGATTTTTGTGGTCCATTCGGTTCTCTACCTCTTCCTTGATAAGGTCGGAGAGCACCTTGGTATCCATGACGTATCCGGTATCCGGATGAATGGATCCCGTTACGGAAACAATAAGCTCGTAGTTGTGCCCGTGAAAATGGGGATTGTTGCATACCCCAAAGACGGCTGTGTTTTTTTCCGCAGTCCATTGTGGGTTGTGAAGCCGGTGAGCGGCGTTGAAATGGGCCTTCCGGCTTACAGTGGCAATCATAGGGAAAGGCGGTTTCTGTACTCGTTGAAAATAATGCGAAACCAAGCCGTGAAATTTTCTGGATTCTGATCCATCTCCAAGGCAATTTCTTCCAAGGTGGCCCACCGAACCGATTCCACTTCTGCCGGATCCCATTCTTCGTTGTAGCTGGAAATTTTTCCTACCAAAACATGGTCCAATTCGTGCTCGGTTAAACCGTTGTCAAAAGTTGCTTTGTAGACAAAGGAAAAAACATCTTCCAGGTCTAAATTCGGTGAATCCAAACCCAGCTCTTCGCGAAGACGTCGACGGGCGGCATCCCCATTGCTCTCACCTGCGCGCTGGTGGCTGCAAACGGTGTTGGTCCAAAGCAATGGACTGTGGTATTTCGAGGCTGCTCTTTGCTGCAAGAGGGTTTGCCCTTGGGCATTGAAGAGAAACACAGAAAAGGCCCGATGCAAAACACCTTTCTCGTGCGCTTCCAATTTCTCCATCCGCCCTACCTCCCTATTTTGGGGGTCGACGAGGATAACGTATTCTTCCATGTTACAACAAATTCAAACTGTGTCTTACGTAACTGCTTGCAAAAAGCCGGTACTTCTTGGGGTTGTTAATTCGGATGCGTTGGTGAAAAAGATCTTCCGGCGGACTTTGCATGATCTTTTGAAACAAGGCGTAGTAGTACATGTACGCGATGTAAACTCCGAAACGGGCCCCTTTCGGCAACTTCAAAATGCCCTCGTACCCCCGACGAAAATCGAGTGCGATGTCCTTTTCTATGGATTTCTTAGCTGCCCAATCGAATTGACGCAGATCTACATCCGGGAAGTACGTCCGTCCAAGGGTATGAAAATCTGCACTCAAATCCCGCAAAAAGTTGATCTTTTGGAACGCCGAACCCAGTTTCATTGCCGAATAGGTCAAATGGGTGTACTGCTGCTCGTTACCGTCCACAAAAACCTTAAGGCACATCAGTCCGACTACTTCCGCGCTCCCTAAGATGTATAACTCGTAAGAAGACTGGTCGTGGGCGCTGTCGGTCAAATCCATCTCCATCGAGGCCAAAAACGTATCAATCAAAGAACGGTCAATGGCATATTTCCTTACCGTTTCTTGAAACGCATGAAGAACCGGATTTAGACTAATCTTCTCTTCCAGAGCCTGGTAGGTATCTGCTTTGAACCTCTTCAGCAGTTCCTTTTGAGGGTACCCCTCAAAGGAATCCACGATTTCATCCGCCAAACGGACAAATCCGTAAATAGCGTAAATGGGATCGTGGTACTTTTGGTCGAGACCTAAAATTCCCAATGAAAACGACGTACTGTAGCGCTTAGTTACCAGTTTGCTAATAGCAAAGGAGGACCGGTCGTAAATGGCTTTCATGATTAGGAAACTTTTTGAATTTCGATAGCGACTACCTCGCCTGAAATCAGACAGGGAGGCACGCCCGGTCCCGGAGTTGTGAGCTGACCGGTATAGTACAAATTTCGTACCCTTTTTGCTTTCAATTTGGGCTTGAAGATAGCGGTTTGGTCCAAGGTGTTGGCCAAGCCGTAAGCATTTCCCAGGTGCGCATTGTAGTCTTGGACAAAATCGCGGTAGGCATAGGACTTCTTAACCACCAAATGGGCGCGTATGTCTATTCCGATATGCCCTTTCAAACGCTCGGCAATCAAGTCGAAATAGCGATTCAACACTTCGTCGGTATCTTCCAAACCAGGTGCCGTCGGTATCAGAATGACCAAATTCTCAGAGCCTTCAGGGGCCGCATGCGGGTCGGTCTGGCTTGCGGCACTCACATAAAACATGGGCTTTTCAGGCCAGCGAGGGTTTGTGTAGATGGCATCTGCGTGGGTGTCGAAGTGGGCATCGAAAAACAACGCATGGTGGGGAAGGTCCACTTTGCAATCCAGTCCCACGTAGTAGAGAATGCTGGAGGGCGCCATTTTCCGGGAAGCCCAGTACGAGGGAGAATAATGACGTTTGGACGGGGGGAGTAACTTTTGGTCGATGAACGCATAATCGGCACCGCCGACTACATAATCCGCTTCAAAAGATCCGGATTCCGTATTAACACGGGAAATGTCCGCTCCGTTGAAGTCAAAACCGGTTACTCGCTGGCCCAGTTCTAATTTCACTCCAACCTCTTTGGCTACCTCGACCATGGCTTGCACCACGCTGTACATACCTCCTTGGGGATACCAGGTGCCCAAAACCCGGTCGGCATAATTCATTAAAGAATACAGCGCCGGAGTATTCTGAGGGACAGCCCCCAAAAACAAGACGGGAAATTCCATCAGCTGACGAAGCTGTGGATTCTTAAAGTTTTGATTTATTACCGAACGTATATTTCTCAATAAATCAAGCTGAAAGAGCCCCTTCAAAACCCGCATGTCTGCAAATTCCAACAGGCTTCTTCCCGGCTTCCTCACGAGGTCGTTGATCCCTACTTCGTACTTGTAAGCACCATCGTCCAAGAAAGCCTTCAATTTCTTGCCTGCTCCGGGTTCCATCCGCTCAAACAAATCGTAGGTCTCTTCGGCTGTTGCCGGCATCTCCACTTTCCCGTTTTCAAAGTACACCGCATAGGCGGGGTCCAGAAGAACAAGCTCGTAATAGTCCGAAGGTTTTTTACCGAAGTCGGCAAAAAACTTTTCAAAAACGTCTGGCATCCAGTACCAGCTGGGGCCCATATCAAACGTAAATCCTGCTTCTTTGTATTGCCGAGCCCGTCCGCCCAACTGGGTATGTTGCTCCAACAAGGTAACGTCGTGACCGGCTTTTGCCAAATAACAAGCGGCACTCAATCCGGCGAAACCTCCGCCAATAACAACTGTTTTCTTTTGACTCATTCGTAGCGGTGGTCTTTCAATTTTTCCATCATTTTCTTTCGAGCCAAAAAGATTCTGCTTTTCACGGTGCCCAAAGGAATATTCAGGATATCGGAAATCTCTTCGTATTTGTAACCGTTAAAATACATCATAAATGCATCCAAGTACGCCTTCTCGACGGTTTGGATTTGCTGCAACACGTACGCATGTTCTGCGGGGTGATCCGCTTCATCGCTCCGTGTAGCCTCCATGGATGTGGTGATGTACTGATTTTCAGAATCGTCGGAATACGTATTCTGAAATTTCTTCTTGCGGTACTGGTTAATAAATGTATTCTTCATGATGGTATACAACCACCCCTTCAGATTGGTTTCTGGCTGATACTTGTCCTGGTTTTTTAAGGCCTTGAACAAGGTCTCTTGAATGAGGTCCTCGGCATCGTCTACGTGCTTGGTCAACTTCATGGCCAGCTGACGGAGAAAAGGACGCTCGCGGTTTATTTGGGAACCGAAATCCAACGTTGTTGCCATCTTGTTTAACATTTACAATGTAAAGTTAAACACAAACGCAACGCGAAATCGATTTTGTTTATACTTTTTTAAAAAAAGTTAAACAAGGGCATCTTTCAGCGCCCCCATGTGGGCATGCATAAAGACCCCCTCGGGCCACGTCGGACCGCTTAGTGCATCATTCAATTGGAGTCCGGTCAAATGTACGGTCGCGGTTGGAGGCACCATCGCCCGGAGTTCTTCCACGTAGTCCCGAAGCTTGTCCCGACTGGGGCATGTGGTAAACACGGAAGCTACGGCGGCGACGGGGACCGTGCTCAAAGCTTCCCGCAAATACATCAAGGGAACGGATTGGCCCAAAAACAACGTCGGAACCCCCTTAAACTTCAAGTAATAGTGCAAATACAGCAATCCCAACTCGTGCAATTCTTCTTCGGGAAGGTACAAGAGGGTATAGCCTTTGTCCGGCTGTACTTGGGGAACTGCCAAGGCATCCAAGGCGGCATACAGCTTTTGCTTAATCAGGTTGCTTGCAAAGTGTTCGTGGGCCACGGATATGGCATCCGTCTGCCAAAGGGTGCCAATGGTGTAAATAAATCCCGCTACAAGCCCGGTGAAGGTATCGCCTTCTCCAATTTGTCGAAACGACTGCTCGAGCACCGCCGTGAAAGACGATTCATCAAACTCAAGCATGGCGCGCTTTAAAGACGAAATCTGGGATTCGTATTCGGCCTCTTCCAATGCCGCACGTTGAACGGCCGAATGAAGCGCATTGGGCTCCATGGTGGCAACGGCAGATATTTTGTGGCCGGCATGCACCAAAACCGCCACATTCAAGAGCTTCTTTAGGTCGTCGTCCGAATACAAACGGATGTTCGTATCCGTTCGCTGCGGGGACACCAAACCGTACCGCTGTTCCCAAATGCGCAGGGTATGGGCCTTGATACCGGTGAGGTTTTCTAAATCCTTTATACTGTACTTGCCGTTCATATCAATTACCCATAACCCGTACGAGCAAAAATGGTTCATTAACGCCTACTTTTGCAAAAAAAAGGGCATGGGGCGATTGGACGAAATACTTCGGAGAAGGACGTTTGGAATTGTGTCTCACCCCGACGCGGGCAAAACAACGCTTACGGAGAAATTGCTGCTTTTTGGGGGAGCCATTCAAGAGGCGGGTGCCGTCAAATCGAATAAAATCAAAAAAGGAGCGACCTCCGACTTTATGGAGATTGAGCGCCAACGGGGAATTTCCGTTGCGACGTCGGTCATGGGGTTCGAATACAAAGGCAAGCAGATCAACATTTTGGACACCCCCGGTCACCAGGATTTTGCCGAGGACACCTACCGTACCCTAACCGCTGTAGACAGCGCAATTGTGGTAGTGGATGTGGCCAAAGGGGTAGAAACCCAAACCGAGAAGTTGGTTCAGGTATGCCGCATGCGGGCCACTCCCATCATGGTTTTCATCAACAAAATGGACCGCGAAGGCCGGGATGCCTTTGACCTCCTGGACGAAATCGAATCCAAACTGGGGCTGCGACTGTGTCCATTGAGCTGGCCTATTGGGATGGGCAAGGATTTCCAGGGGGTCTACAATCTGTGGGAGAAGAAATTGGAGTTGTACGTGGGGACCAACAAACAAAAGGTTCAGGATTCTCTGGCCTTTGAAGACCTGAACGACCCCTCCCTCGATGCCCACATCGGTGCACGCGCGGCTGCTCAACTGCGGGAAGAACTGGAACTGGTCCAAGGCGTATACCCTACTTTTCAAAAAGAGGCCTATTTGGCAGGAGAAATTTGCCCGGTATTTTTTGGATCTGCACTCAATAATTTTGGTGTGCGCGAGTTGTTGGACTGCTTTGTCGAAATTGCCCCCACTCCCCTACCCAAAGCAGCCGAGGAACGACTGGTTCTTCCTGAAGAAACCAAATTCTCCGGTTTCGTTTTTAAAATTCACGCGAACATTGACCCCAACCACCGGAGCAGAATCGCCTTTGTGAAAGTGGTAAGCGGAACGTTTGAACGGAATACCAATTACTTGCACGTTCGCGAAGGGAAATCCCTCAAGTTCAGTTCGCCCACCACCTTTTTGGCTTCCAAGCGTTCTGTCGTGGAAGAGGCCTACCCAGGAGACATCGTGGGTCTTCCCGATACCGGGCTGTTTCGCATTGGAGACACCTTGACCGAGGGAGAAAAACTGCACTACACAGGCATCCCCTCCTTTTCTCCGGAACACTTTCGGTTTATCAACAATGCCGATCCGCTCAAATCCAAACAGCTGGCAAAAGGAGTTGACCAATTGATGGACGAAGGCGTGGCTCAGCTTTTTACGCTTTTGGTCAACGGCCGCAAAATCATTGGTACAGTGGGTGCCCTGCAATACGAAGTCATCCAGTACCGACTGGAGCACGAGTACGGGGCCAAATGCAGCTACGAACCGTTTCAAGCGTTCAAGGCGTGTTGGATTGAATCCCACAATGCTCAGCAGTTGGAGGAATTTAAAAAACTGAAGCAGCGGTACTTGGCCGAAGACAAATACGGCAAACTCGTCTTTTTAGCGGACTCCGCCTTTTCGCTCCAAATGAGCCAAGAAAAGTTTGACCAATTGACCTTCCACCTAAAGTCCGAGTTTTAACTTCACGTAGACCCATTAAAAAAGGGGCATCTCTGCGAGATGCCCCTTTTTTGTGAAATTTTTTCTAACCGAAAAGGTTATTTCTCTGCTGCCTTTTCCATCTGGGACATAACCAAATTGCTCACACCCATGTTGGAGAAACCTCCATCGTTGTAAAGGTTCTGCATGGTCACCCGGCGCGTCATGTCCGAAAACATAACCACGCAGTAGTTGGCACAGTCTTCGGCAGTCGCATTGCCCAAGGGAGACATCTGCTCGGCGTAGGACAAGAAACCGTCGAAGCCTTTTACGCCACTTCCCGCGGTGGTGGGGGTTGGAGATTGGCTGATGGTATTGACCCGAACTTTGTTGCGTATCCCGTAGTGGTAGCCAAAACTGCGGGCTACACTTTCCAAATACGCCTTGTTTTCGGCCATGTCGTTGTAATCGGGGAAGGTGCGCTGTGCGGCCATGTAGCTCAACGCCAAAACACTGCCCCAGTCGCTGATAGCGTCCATTTGGTAGGCCGTTTGCAGCACTTTGTGGAACGAAACTGCACTGACGTCCCAGCCTTTGGTCAAGAAATCGTAGTTCAGATCCGTGTAGGGGCGCCCTTTTCGGACGTTTACACTCATTCCGATGGAATGCAAAATAAAGTCGATTTTGCCTCCAAAGTGGGCCATGGAAGCCTCAATCAAATACTTAATTTCCTCCAAACTGGTGGCATCGGCACCTACAACGGGTGCGTTTATTTTCTCTGCCAACGCGTTGATTTCGCCCATGCGCATGGCCATGGGGGCATTGGTCAAAACGAGAGAGGCGCCCTGTTCGTGGCACTTTTCTGCTACTTTCCAAGCGATGGAATCGCTGTTCAAGGCTCCGAATACGATGCCTTTTTTGCCTTTGAGTAAGTCGTTCATGGGTGCAAAGATACGAAAATCAATTCCCGGGCATTTTCCAATGCTGCCGGGGTTACGGTTGCGCCGGATAGCATGCGAGCCACCTCTTCCACCCGCGCTTCTCCTTCCAGGGGTCGAAGTTGGGTTTGGGTTCGCCCTGCCTCCGTTGCTTTTTCAATTCTCCAATGCGACTCTCCGGCGGCCGCTACTTGGGGCAGGTGTGTAATCACAACCACTTGAAGCGACTGCGCCATTTGTTTAAAAATGGCCGCTACCTGCGAGGCGGTTTGGCCGGAAATACCGGTGTCAATTTCGTCGAAGAAAATGGTTTGCAGTCCCTTGCTTCGGGCAAAAACAGCCTTTAGAGCCAACATCAATCGGCTGCGTTCACCTCCTGATGCGGTTTTTCGGACTTCGGACAAGGCCGTACCCGGGTTGGCCGAAAACCACAATTCCACCGACGTATTTCCTCGCTTGGAGTCCGAAGCGGTCTCCCCCAAACGCACCTCCCAACGGGCATGGGGCAAATTAAGGGCATGCAGCAATTTCAGCACTTCTTCGGTAAGGGTGTGGGCCACCTGAACGCGCAGCGCGTGTACTTCGGAACTGCTTGCGCGGTAGCGCTTTTCCAGCACCTCCAATTCTGCAGCAAGGCGATCCAACGATTCCTGGGCGCCTTCCCAATGGGACCATTGGGCTTCCAATTTGCTTTTGAGATCGACCAATTCTTGCGGGGTTTGGAGCCTGTGCTTGGAGAACAGCCGGTGCCAAACGCCTAATTTCTCTTCCAGAATTTCCAACCGATTGGGGTCCTCTTCCACCCCATCCAACTTCCGCTCAGCTTCGCGAACTACTTCGCGAATGTCGTCTACTGCACTGCGCAATCGCAGGCCCATTTCGGCAGCTTCCGGCCAACTTTTTCCGACCGACTCCAGATCACGAGCAGCCAAAAGAAGCAATTCGGAGGCACCTCCATCGCCTTCGACCCGTTCGGCAAGGGAATGCAATCCCCCCTTTAACTCGGAAGCGTTGGCCAGCAGGCCATGGGCCTCGTTCAGGGCTTCGTAGGCCCCTTCGGCCACACCGGCTTGATGCAGCTCGTCCAATTGAAAACGGAGGTAGTCGGTATCGGATGATCCCTCCAAGGTTGCGAGCAATTCTTTTTGGCGCTTTTTTCCAGACTGCCATGCATCGAAATGCGCGGCCAACTCGGTTAACCGTTCGGGAGGAGTGCCCAGTCCATCAATCAAATCCAGCAAAAATTCCGGATCGGTCAAAAAGGCGGTTTCCCGCTGAGAATGCACATCTACCCGCCGCGCCATCCAGGCTGAAAGAACGTCCAAGGTGACCGGTGTGTCGTTGATAAACGCGCGGGACTTTCCGCCGGGGGCCAATTCCCGCCGAAGGGTGGTAAGGGGGAAATAGTCCAACTCCTGTTCTTCGAACCAAGGGCGCCAGAGCTCTTCCACCTGGATGTCCATTTCCACCACGCACTTTCGCGTGGGATCCTGAACGACCGACAAATCTGCTCTTCCCCCTAAAACCAGTTGAAGAGCCCCCAAGAAAATACTTTTCCCGGCGCCCGTTTCTCCGGTCATAACGGTCAAGCCCGGATTCCACGCCACGTCCAAGTGGTCGATCAGGGCAAAATTGGAAATGCGAAGTGCGGTGATCACAGTACGAAGGTAGTACGTCTACCGTTGCTTGCCCAAGGTTAAATACTTACTTGCGTTTGTGGCATCCAATTGCTGCAAAAACGCCACCAGGTCGGTCACCGGAACAGAAGGTCCCCCCGAAAATACCGACAACAGTTCATCGGCTTTGGAATCAATGGCCCACTGCAAAAGGAACAGGTTCGGCTGCTTCATGTACAAGGGCTTCCAGGTCATTATCGCCGTTTTAATTGCCTCCTTTGCAGCTAGTTGTGTTTCTGTATTGTACAGTTTATCTAAGCCCTTGCGGTGGTAGTCTGTCCAGGCAGACAGGAACGGAGCATTGGACG
This sequence comes from Schleiferiaceae bacterium, assembly GCA_044239185.1. Taxonomy (GTDB): domain Bacteria; phylum Bacteroidota; class Bacteroidia; order Flavobacteriales; family Schleiferiaceae; genus CAMDTE01. The sequence continues at coordinate 10,521 of JBIIBX010000013.1, forward strand.
GATTTTGCAGGTCTTCAATCAACCAAAACCGGTTCTTGGTGCCATCGAACCGGGTCCAACCCCTACCTGCATTGGCGCTTTGGGCATTGGCTACTACCGTGGAGGCCAGGTCGAAATAAGGTTTGCCCCCTCCCGCTTGAAAAGACTCTGCCTCCAAACCCAAGGCGACATACGCATAAAAGGCAATAACCGACGTAAGGTTGGACGAATGCCGCTGGGGGCCAAATTCCAAGATGCTGTTCTCCACGTAGGTTATCTGGATATCGGGGTCCATGAAGAAGAGCAAATTGCTCTGGTAATCCGACTTGTACACGGGCCGGCTAAACTTGACTTGCAACGTGCCGGTCATGTTTCCGGATGCCTGGTTGTATTCCGTGACGTTGAAAACCAAGGAACCTTGAAGCCTTTCGACAAAATCGACTTCCCGGGTGCTCCATTTGGTTGTGTTGGCAAATTCTTGGAGGGCTTGCTCCATTTCCTCAAAAACGGACCGATCGGTCAATTGGACCGAGGGGGCCTGCACCCGCACCTGCAGCTGCAAGTCCTGAGATGCGGCGGACCAAGAAATCCCCAACAACATAAATCCTCCAAGCAAGAGGCGCGCAACGCGCACAAAACCCGTTAGTTCCATCCCCATTCGTGCATCATGCGTTCCACCATCCAATCGGCCAATTTTGACTTCTCCTGCGGCCCCACCGAAATCTCCTCTTGGGCATTCATCCAAATGCCTTGGTTTAGGTCTTCGCCCATTCCAAGACCTTTGTCTCCCAAGGTGTTGAAAAACAGAGCGTCGCAGTTTTTCTTTTCTCTTTTTTCGCGTCCAAACGCTTGTCCCTCTGGGTTCTCCAAGGCAAATCCCACCACGCGTTGCTGGGGGGTTTTGTGGGCTCCAGCCCAAGCCAAAACATCCGGATTCTCAATCAATTCCAACACGGGGAGCGATGCTCCTTTTTTAATTTTAAGGGCTTCGTGGGTACTTGGTCGGAAGTCTGCCACTGCGGCAGCAAATACGCCTGCGTCTACCGACGGAAAGTGCGCCTGCACTTCGTGAAGCAAATCGAGGGCCGTTTCAATGGGACGCACGGAAACCGAAGGAAAGCTTGGCCTTTCCGCCCCGGGCCCCACCAGGGCAATCACTTCTGCTCCCTGACGGGCCCACGATTCTGCCAGGGCCATTCCCATTTTTCCGCTGCTTCTGTTTCCCAGATAACGCACCGAATCCCAGGGTTCGTGCGTGGGACCCAGGGTGACCAAAACCTTCTTCCCTTTTGCAGGACCCTGTTGAGAAAAATGAAATTCCAGCGCTTGAACCAGTGCTTCCGGCTCGGGCATTCTGCCCTGTCCCACCAAGCCACTGGCCAGCTCTCCGGACTCCGCCGGAATCATTGTATGGCCCATGGCCTCCAGCCGACGAAAATTTTCCTGGACCGCGGGGTACTGGTACATATCCAAGTCCATGGCCGGCGCCCACAACACGGGACACTTGGCACTCAAAACGATGGCCGACAAAAAATTGCCGCACAGCCCGTTGGCCGATTGGGCAATGGAATGAGCCGAAGCTGGGGCAATGAGTACGGCATCGGCCCACATGCCCCACTCCACGTGGTTGTTCCAAAGAGAACCTGGGGAAGAATCGACAAACTCGACTGTCACCGGGTACTCGGAAAGGGTCGATAAGACCAAGGGGGAAACAAAATCGGCGCCGGAGCGTGTTAGTGCAACACGAACTTCGGCGCCGTTTTTTTTGAGCAACCGCACCAAGTGCGGCGTTTTGTAGGCCGCGATACTGCCGGTAACTCCTAGCAGAATACGCTTCCCTTGGAGCAGGTTCATGGCTGCGTAGACTCCTCGCTTTCGGGGTATCGGTAGTAAATTTTGCCCTCCAACCACTCTTGGGTGGCCATGTTAACGGGCTTTGGCAGGGATTCGTAGAACTTCGATACTTCGATTTGCTCTTTGTTCTCAAATACTTCTTCCAAAGACTCCACGTGGGTGGCAAATTCCTGCAATTTGTCTTGCAATTCTGCGCGCAAATCGTCGTTGATTTGTTCTGCACGACGAGAAATAAGGGCAACTGCTTCGTACAGGTTGTCCGTTGCCGCATCCAACTCATTGAAATTGCGGGTAATGGTCGTACGAGGGGCGTTGATTTTCTTGTGGTCCATGTCGAATGTGCAGTTAGGAGCGCAAAATTACGACTTTTTTTGTTGATACTCGTCTATTTTCACTTGAAGGCGACCGAGTTCTTTGGAGAAGCGGCCATCGGGGAAAAGGGTCATCGCCTCTCGGCATGCGGTCTGGGCTTCCTTAAAACGCAAAGGTTGTTTGTCTGGAACGCTGTTCTCTGCCAACCGGAACGCGGCGTCCGCACGCAAATAAAGGGCTTCTTCCCGGTAGGGGGCATCGGGGAATTCAGCCAGTGTATTGGTAAAAGCCACCACCGCAGCTGCGTAGCGCTGGGTTCTGTGGTATTGTTTGGCTATTTCAAACGACTTGGTCTCCAAGCGACCGCGTAATTCGTCCATGCATTTATTCGCTTCCGGTACGCGAACATGCTGGGGGTGCGTATTGATAAACAACTGCATTTCGTCCATGGCCTTGTAGATAGGAGCAGGATCCAGGCTGCTGGAGGGCGCGTCCAAAAACATGCAGTACGCACTCATGTAGGCCGATTCGTCGGCTTCCGGGTGGCGAGGAAAGGTCTTGGAGAATTGTTTGTAGTGGTACTGGGCCAGGATGTAATCCCTTTGGGCATAAAGCGTTTTGCAGTAGTACAGGTACACTTGCTGAGCCTTGCTGGTTCCCCGGAATGTGGTCAGCAATTCGTCCAAGAGAGCAAAGGCTTGGTTGTACTTTTTGGCTTCGTAGTACCCAATGGCTTTGGACAATTTGTACTCGGAATCGGTGCTTTTCAACACCTGGTTGTAGTCGCCGCAACCGGTTAGAGACACCAGCACACCAAACAATACAAGAAAATAACGGAAGGACTTCATGAAGGACAAAGGTACTATTTGGGACGGACGTATTCGGGAAGTTCCGGATTGGACCGAAAGTCGGATAGCAAACGACGGACCACTTTTTCGGTCTCGTCGGGAAAATCAACCGGAGCAAGGGGCTCCGCTTTTAACCAGTGCTTCAATTGGTCCAAATCCTCGGGTTGATGAAGCCCTCCTAAAACACAGACGCCCAGACGCGCTGCCTCTTGGGCATTGCACGCTTGTTCGAATTGGCCCACAATGGGAATCACCGCCACTTGGCGCCCCAAAAACAAGGCCTCTGACGGCAGTTCAAACCCTGCCGAACACAGGACATGGCTGCATCTGCCGAGTCGATCCAAAAAAGCTTCTTGGTCGATGGTATGCCAAATGACGTTTTTGGCGGAAGGAGGGTGCGAAAGGCCGGCCCGAATAAACACATGCCAGGTTCGCTCTGGAAGGGCAGAAAAAACGGGTTCCAAAACGTCTGGGGCAAAGGCGGGCAAATACACCAATACGGAGCCATCCAATGCCTGATTGAGTTCCCGTATGGCAGGCCGAATGACAGGCGTCCGGTAATTTTTACCAAAAGACTGAAAATGAAAACCTACGCAGCGGGGTGCGGGAGCAAAATGCGCCAATACCCATTCAGCAACGGGATCTTTCCAAGATGGTCGGGCCGCGCGCGGGTGCCGCACACCGGCCTGGTGGCTTACATCCACGATAGGCACACGTCGAATTTTGCAGGCGTAGGCGCTAACAGGCTCAAAATCATTGATTACCAAATCGTACTGTGCTACAGGGGCCCGCAAAATATCTCGAAACAACGCCAGCCAATTGTTCTGCGTTGCTGTTTTGAACCAGTTAATTCCTCCATTCTTACCGTAATGAAACGAAATTCCTGGGTAAGAAAAAAGTGGGGCTACGGGCAAGGCCACGTCCACAAAGGTTCCCGAAAGCAAAACATCCACCGTGGTAAAGGGCTGAGCAATCAAAATTGGCAACAGGGCTTGTGCCCGGGCTACGTGTCCGTTGCCGGTGCCTTGTACGGCATACAGCACCTTTAGCGGCTTCATGCCAACTCGGCCATCGCCTTGCGCAACTCCCCTTGGAGGCTGCTGGAAACGGGTACCAAGGGCAGTCGGAGTTGGTTTTCCATCACCTCCAACTGAGCCAATGCTGCCTTGATTCCACCGGGGTTTCCTTCCGCAAAAAGGAGCTGGGTGAACCGAAAAAGGGCATAATGGGCGGTTCGTGCACGGTCCAAATGTCCGGAACGCGCATCCCGCACCATTTGGCTAAAAAGACCGGGATAGGCCTGGCCGCTCACGCTGATCACCCCTGTTGCACCGCTGGCAATCAAGGGAAGGGTCAAATTGTCGTCCCCCGAAAGCACCTCAAATCCGTCGGGTGCTCCTTGTACAAGGGCCATGGCTTGTTCCAAATTTCCACTGGCCTCCTTCATGGCTACGGCGTTGGGGCAGTCGTGGGCCACGCGCAAGGTGGTTTCCGCGAGGACATTGCTTCCGGTTCTCCCGGGAACGTTGTACAAAATAACGGGCGCATCGGTGCTGCCGCACACTGCTTTGTAGTGCTGGTAAATGCCCTCTTGGGTCGGTTTGTTGTAATAAGGCGACACACTCAAAACACCGGAATAGCCTTCCGGCATGCCGGACTGCAAGGCGTCGCACACGGCGCGGGTGTTGTTCCCCCCTACTCCTACCACCAGAGGAACGCGGCCGTTGGTGGTTTCTGCAACCGTTTGCAAAACCCGGTTTTTTTCTTCCGACGTCAACGTAGCGGTTTCTCCCGTGGTTCCCAAAGCAACCAAAAATTCGACACCGCCTGCGATGCAGTGGTTGACCAGCCGAGCGAGCGCCGGTTGGTCCAAGTCGCCGTTGGATTGAAAAGGGGTAACCAGGGCGATGCCTGTTCCGGAAAAGGGATTGGTTCTCATGAGGGAATGATTCGTAGTAAATAGGTTTCCAATTCGTGCAAGGTGCGGTCCATTTGGGAAGGGTCCATGGGCATCATCAGGGCATAGATGGATGCCGCATCGGGAGGCCCTACGCGCAAAGCAGCCCGGGAATGGGCCAAAACAAAGGCATTGGGGCTGTGGGGGTCTGGATCAAGATTGATAACGACGTCGAACTCGGTCTGGATAAATTCCAAGGCATCCCCGTGCGCGGGGGTTCCGTCCCAGGCCAAGTCGTCAATGAAAAACATTTGGCGCCCGGAAAAAATGCTGTGCTTGTCCCGAGGTGTACCCGTAAAACCCAACAATTTGACCACTTTTCCTTGTTCTTTCCAGAGCTCCGTGGCAGCGCGCACGCGGTCAAAAGCTTCCTCGGTACGGGCGTCAAAAACAACACCAATGTACTTGGCCCGGTTCCACCCTACCCACGGCAACGTGGGCTGGACGCGGTCCATGTGCTGTTTAAGCCGGTAGCGCCAGTAGCGCGTTCTCAGAGCGACAATCCACTTCATTCTTCAATCATTTGCTTGAATTGGACTTCGTCAATAACTTGAACACCAAGAGATTCTGCTTTCGCTTTTTTTGCCGGACCCATGCCGTCGCCCGCCACCACATAATCGACTTTGGCACTGACGGAGCCAACGATCTGACCGCCGTGGGATTCAATGGCCGATTTGATACCGTCGCGGGTGTAGTGGGTAAATACACCGGTTACAACAAACTTTTTGCCAGCCAATTGTTCGGAAACGGTATGGCTCCCGTCGATTTGCGTTTTGAGGCCAAAGGCGCGCAGGCGGTTGCATTCGGCCCACATGTCCGGATCTCGGAAGAACGCGTGAACCGATGCCGCTATGGCAGGTCCTACTTCGCTGGCATCTTGCAAGGTTTCCAAGTCTGCCTCCGCCAAGGCATCCAAACTGCCCCAGTTTCTCGCCATTTTTTTGGCCATGGTTTCTCCGACATGCCGGATTCCCAAGGCATACAACACCCGCTCAAAGGGAACAGACTTGCTGTTTTCCAATGCTTCCAAGGCGTTTTGGATGGACTTTTCTTTGAAATTGGGGAGCCTTTGCCAGTCCAAGTCCGTCAGTGCATACAGATCGGATGGGTGTCGAATCATTTCCAAGTCCAAAAGAGCTTGAATGGTTTCCGTGCCCAAACCGTCCAAATTCATGGCCTTCCTGCTGATGAAATGCACCACCCGGCCATGCCGTTGAGGCATGCATCCTTCTGCGTTGGGGCAGTAATGGTGGGCTTCTCCTTCTTGACGGACCAACGCTGTTCCGCATTCGGGACAGGCTGTTGGGAACAAAACGGGAAGGGCCCCGGGGGGGCGATCGGCCAGCGATACCCCGGTTATTTTTGGGATGATTTCTCCCCCTTTCTCGACCCAAACGAGATCGCCTAGGTGCAGGTCCAGCTGCCGCATGATGTCTTCGTTGTGCAAACTGGCGCGCTTGACTACGGTTCCTGCAAGCAAGACCGGCTCCAACTGGGCCACGGGGGTAACGGCACCTGTTCGCCCGACTTGGTACACAACGGCATCCAAGCGGGTCGTTTTGGCTAAGGCTTTGTATTTGTAGGCAATGGCCCAACGCGGCGCTTTGGCGGTGCTGCCCAATTTGCGCTGCTGGTCCATGGAATTCACCTTTACAACAGCACCGTCAATCCCAAAGGGCAGTTGCTCCCGGTGGGAATCCCAGTGGG
>JBIIBX010000222.1:0-4480 GCA_044239185.1 Schleiferiaceae bacterium
TCACCACGCGAGCGGTGTAAACGCCGTTGGGCAAACCAGCTACGGGTAGGGCCAACTCGTGGTTGCCGGCTTCCAAGGCGCGTGCAGGAAGTTCTGCTACCACCTGACCGTTCAAGTTGGTCAAAGACACGGAAACCTGGCTGTTGTCGTTCAAGTTCAAAGCGATACGAGCTACGTCCGAAGCGGGGTTCGGGAACACAGACAAGGCAGCGCCCGCCAACTCTTCGTTGCCCAAAGCGTTGTTGGAAACCCAAATGTTGTCCAAGAACAAGCTGTTGCCGTAACCGGAGATGCCTTCAAACTTCAATACCACGCCGGCGTTGCCTGCATACTGGCTCAAAGCGATGGAGTTTTGCTTCCATTCGGCTGCCGTTGGGAAGAAGCGGGTGTTGTTACCAACCGGAGTGCGGGTAGCCAACTGGTTGCCGGTCTTGTCAAACAAGGTGGTCCATGTAGCGCCGCAATCGGTAGAAGCAGAAACTTTCAATTGGTCGGGCTCGCTGCCGTCGTACTGAGCGTGCGCGTGTTGGAAGAACAACTTGGGGTTGGTCAAGCCAGACAGGTTCAATTTCTGGGTGGTAATTGACAGCGTGCCGCCGGCAGCTACCAAGTAGAAGTCCATCATGATTGACTTGTCCGATTGGGCAAATCCACCGATGTTTTGGGTGGTACCCGCAGCGGATTTGTTCAGTACGAACAAGCGAGGGGATGTTCCGCCTTGGATCAAGCCGGAGTTTGCAGGCAAAGCGGTGGTGGTAGCAGCCTCCAAACCTTCGTTGTAAGGAGTGGCCACGGGAGTTGCACCAATCGTTGAAATACGAAGCGGAGCAACCGAGTTGTTCATGGTGTTCGCGTCGGCTTTGCCGTTGGGAGCACCTACGCTGTATGCAAAGGTGTTCGCGCCACCGGCCAAGGTTACAGCCGGGAAGTTAACGGCCACGGATGCACCGGCGGCCAAGTTGCCTGTCCAGTTCTGAACGACAGGAGTGCCTCCGTTGAGGATGTACTGAACAGCAGCTGATGTGATTGCGCTGGTACCCGCGTTGGTAACGGTCGCAGAAGGCGTGTACGCCGTGTTGCAAAGACCGCCCGTGTGCTGAGCAACAGACAGGATGCCTGCGTCAAATACAGGGCCGTTCAAAGGCTGAGGTGCGCTGTATCCGGCGTTCTTCACGTCTTTGGTGGTCATGTCCTGAACCCAGGCAACCATAGCCACTTCGGCCAATTTGTAAACGTAAGAAGGAACCGCCACTTTCGCCGTGAAGACAAAAGGAGTACCAGAAGCCATGGTGGCAGGAATCGCCGTGCCGCTGGCATCGGGGATCATTTTGCGCATAACCATGTAGAACTCCGTTTCTCCATTGCTACCGGGAGCCGTGGGGAATTCGATGGCCTTCTCCACCAAGCCCAAGTGCAACTTCAAGTTGGCGTTGGTAATGGAGTTTTGGGTGGCGTTGGTTACGTAAACAATGAATTCAACAGAGTCGTTATTCGCGGTGAATTGGTGGGCAACGGTAACGGAGTAGTCTGAAGCAACTGCGTAACGCGTGTTAATGGAAGACGCGGTAACGTTGGCAGGAGCGCCGGCATAGGCAGAACCGGTTGGGGCCACGCCGTCCATAGCAGTCCAGGGCACACCGTTCACGCCGTAGAAGCTCACGCGGGTAGCTACGTCCGTGGGATTGTGCAGGTTCATTGGGTCAAATCCGGGCCAGCTGGTTTGGTACTTGATGGAAACCGCCTTGGTGGCATTGGCGTCCAAAAGGGTGTTAAAAGCCGGGTTCTGGCTGGCGCACGGGCCGCAAGAAGCCTGGGTGAACTCTTCAAACAAGACCAAGCGCTGTGCTTGACCGAAGGCAGCGGATCCAGCTACCGCCAGGGCCACAAGGGTAAGGGTTTTTTTCATAGAGTTTTCAAGAAATGGAGGTCTAAGGTACATTTTTTTTCTGTTGCGCGTACCTTTGGGTGCGTTCAATGCAAAAACTCCTACTTATGAAAAGTCGCTTATCTGCCCTCGCTTTGGGTTTGCTCTTTGGAGCCACCGCACAGGGACAATCCTTGCAGGTATCTTCGATGGATTCGGTTCTTTACGGCAACAGCTTTGCATCCGGTCAGTTGACCGGTCATGTCAACTTGAAAAATACCAGCAGCACTTCAAAGGACTACTACGCCCGCCGTGCCAAAGTAGGAACTTCTGCGGTGGTTGATTCCAATTACTTCTGCTGGGACTTGTGTTACCCCACCTGGTCCAGCAGTTCCATGGGCACGGTGACCATTCCCGCAGGCGGAGTCGCCAATGACTTTAGCGGCTACATCTATTTGAAAGCAGCCGGACTGGTCGGTCGGGATACCATTTGGTACACTTTTACCAATGCGGCGGATGCGTCAGACACCCTTCAGGTAGCGGTTGCATGGGAATTGTCCACCACGTTTGGACAATCCGAGCTTGCGGCCTTAGCAGCACCGGTTTGGATGCGCGATGGCAAAGTGTACACCCAAGAACAGCCCTGGATGGACAACGTGGACGGTGTTGTGTTGGTAGACGCTTTTGGCAGAGAGGCTGTGCGTTGGAATGGAGTGGCCGAACTGCTGCAAGGCGCTGTGGTTCCCGGTCGCGGCTGGTACACCGTTCGGTTTGAATCTGCGGGAAAAACCCTCCGCTCGGAGCGGTTCCTTTCTCTCTAAAAAGTTCTCCCCTCCCGAATGCACCAAAGGAGCATTCGGAATAATGCAAAAGGGGCGGTCTCCGCAGGAGACCGCCCCTTTTTTATGGGCGAACGTTTCAAATAAGCAACCCCTTAGTGGGCCACTTGGAAACGCTGGCTGCTTTGTTCGGTGCCGTTGGTGAATTCGACAACATACAGGCCGTTGTTCCAGTCGGACACGTTCAGGGTGGCGGTGTTTTCGCCGTTCAAGTTGCCCGCGAAGACCACCTGGCCCAAGGTGTTAAGTACCCGGAAAGAACCTGCGGTGCGGTCGCCGAACTGGAAGGCCACCGTGTTCTGTGCAGGGTTGGGAGCAATCGAAAACGCGTTTAGGGTGTTTTCCTCTACGTTCACGCCGCTGGAAGTCAGGTTGGCCGACTGGTAGATCTCTTTGGTGGCCATGTCTTGGATCCAAACCATTACGCCCAAGTCAGTGAAGTCTTCAACCGTGTGTGCGGTGGCGTGGTTCACCGGCGCGGATGCGTTGGCAGGCAAGGTGTACGCTCCGTTGAAGGTGTAGGACAACGTCTTGCTTTGAGCAACATTGGCAGCCAGTCCGTTTAAAACGGTGCCGTTGGCATCGGGAACCAATTTCTTCATCACGGTGTAGAAAACAGTTTCCCCGTTGGACTTCACGTTTTGGGTGGTGGACTTTTCGTAGATCGCCACTTGCAAAGACAGGGACTTGGAAGTGCTTACTAAGGGGGTCATGTCGATTTGCATGTCCACTTTTTGGGCGGCAGCGTCCACCGTGTAAAAACCGGACAGGTTCACAAAAGCGGGCTTGGCTTTGAATGTATTCAGCGTGGCCTGGGTTATTTGACCCGCGTTGCCATTCCAACCGCCGTCGATTTGGGCATTGGGAACCGAGTTCACGCCGTACAACGTGCGCTTGCTGCCCGCTTCTGCCGTGTAGTAGGGGTCACCGGTGCCGGGCCAGCTCATCTGGTACTTGATGTAGTTGTAGTCTCCCGCAGGTTGGTTGTCCATCAGGGTTTTGAAGGTTGCGTTGGCGGGAGCACAGGGTGCGCAGGTAGAAGAACTGAATACTTCAATCAAGGGTTTGCGAACCGCGATGCTGCCGACCACGATAACTTGCTTGGTAACCGTGTCGTTTTGCGGGGCGGCGTCGGGCTGTCCGTTCGGATTCGAGGTCCAGAACTTCACGGTGTACGTGCCCGTTGCGGCTGGGGTCCAAGCCGTGGGGTGGGTAAGGGTTCCGGTTGCAGTGGAAGCAATGTTAACTCCTGAAGCAGCACCAGATACAGTGGCACCGTTGTTCACCTTGTAGTTCAGTGTGGCGCTGGTTACCGCGTTGGATCCACCGTTCAGGTAGGAAGCAGCAACCGTGAAAGGTGCTTGACCGAGAACCAAGTAGTCCGCAACATTCAAGCTGTTTGCAATCAGGTTGTTTGCGGGTTGTGTTCCCGGGATGAACTCGTAGTACTTGTTATCGGCAGGGGTTGCGTCCGTTCCGGCAAGTGCAGCGACGTTGGGTGAACCGTTCACGGTGTAGGCCGTGGTGCTATTCACTTGAACCCCCATGGAGAAGGTGGCGCCGGTGCAAGAGTTGCGCTGGTCTACAATGTAAATTTTGTTGGTAGACTCTTCCAAAGCCATGGCCCAGTAGGTCCAGCAGGTGTTGCCTGGTATGCCGTAAGAAGAGAACATGATCCAGTGCTGGCGGTTGGGGGCCGTGCCGAAGGTCTTGGTTACGATCAAGTCGTTGGTGCCGGGAGCAGCCAAGCCCCAAATGCAGACCGAATTGTCGGGGA
>JBIIBX010000125.1:0-4411 GCA_044239185.1 Schleiferiaceae bacterium
CCGCGGCGTGCGTCACCGGAGCCATCCAGGTGTTGTTTTTGCGATCAACATCGGCCATCCATTGGTGGGGATCCACCACCACGCGCGTGATTTGCTCCGAGGCAACGCCCACCGGGAAGGTGTAGGTCGGGTGCGTCCAATCCCAAGCGGTCACCACCGTGGGAATTGCCCGACCACCGGCGGATTTGCGGTTTTCGGGCTGTTTCTGCGCCAAGGACAAGGGCACGTGGTAGGTGTAAACCGCCCCCGAAGCAGTGTGCACTTCCACGTCGAACGGCATGGGAAAGTTCCCGACGCGCCGCAAGGTTACGCCCGAAGCGCCCGCGCCTTGCCGTTGTATGCCTTCTACCGCGTAGTCGATTCCTTTGGTGGAACCAATCCACAGGGCCAAATACCAGTCCAGCTCCATGCCCGACTTTCGCTCCGCCAACCGAATGAAGTCCGACGGTTCGGGGTGTTTGAATTTCCAGTGTTCGTAATAGGCCCTCATGGTCGCCCAGAAAGCATCCTCGCCCACGATGTTGCGTAGCTGCACCAAGAACAAGCTGCCCATGGAGTAAGAGGCCACGGAGTAGGCAAAGTTGACGTCGTACAAGTCGGCCGGGGTGGTCAGGGGTTCTTGAACGCCCTTTTTCCGCAAGGCCAAGTAGCCCCGGAGCGATCCCGTGTGCGGATTCAATTCCATTTTCCGCGTGAGCACGTTCATGACCTCGTCTTCCGCGAAGGTGGCAAAGCCCTCGTCCATCCAGGAATAGGCCTGCTCGTTGGTTCCCAGCATGCCGTGGAACCAGGCGTGGCAGGTTTCGTGGGCAAACAGACCCAAGAACCCTTCGTACGAGTCGCCTTGGGCCAGCATAAGGGTGGCCATGGGGTATTCCATGCCGCCGTCGCCTCCTTGGATGACGCTGAACTGCGGGTAGGCGTAGGGACCAAATTTTTCCGCCATGAAGGCAAAGAACAGCGGGGCATCTTGGGCCAATTGGTCCCAGTGCTTGCGGCTTTTGGCGTCGGGGAGGTGGTAAAATTGCAGCAGGGGTCCGTTCGGAATTTGGACTTTTTTGTGGACAAATTCGGGGTCAGCGGCCCACACAAAGTCGTGCACGTTTTCCGCCACAAAGCGCCACCAGCGAACCTCTTTATTGGCTTTTCGGCCTTTGGACGGAATGGGTTCGTTCACGATTGCCGGAACCTCCACGCCGGTAGCGCCCACCACGTAGGTTGCGGGCAGGCCAATGTTCACGTCAAACGTTCCGAAATCTCCGTAAAACTCCCGTCCCACGTAGGGATCTGGATGCCATCCGTGGCGGTCGTACACGGCCAATTTGGGGTACCACTGGGCCATGGAATAGTCTACGCCTTCCTTGTTGTTGCGGCCGGAGCGTCGGATTTGAACGGGAACTTGGCCCGAAAAACCCAAGGTCAATTCCGTGGATTGCCCGGGCAGCAGCGGCTGAGCCAACACGGCACGCAAGACCGTGTTTTGGGTTTCAAAGTACAGGTCTACACCGTTCTGCTTGAGGTTGCTGACCGTTTGGCGGCCCACTTCCTCGGGGCGCAGTTTGGAAATGCGGTCCTTCACCCGGCCGTCGGGGTCGGAAATGGTTCGGGACCGAACGTCCATCATCGACTCCGGCTGGAAGGCATTGAAATACAGGTGGTAATAGACCTCCCGAAGGGTGTCGGGGCTGTTGTTGGTGTAGGTCAACCGTTCCGACCCCGTGAAGGAGTGGTCCTTGGGTTCTAACGCGATGTACAGGGTGTAGTCCACGTGGTTTTGCCAGTACCCGGATTGGGACCAGGCAGCAGTAGGGAGTAGGGCGAACAGCGCCACCCAAAGTGCCGATTTTTGCATGCCCCGAAGATACACGCTTCTCCCCAACGGAGGAGGGGGGTGGGCGATCGCGCGGGGGGTCAGTGGTCCAAAAGACGATCGTTGGGGGGCAAGCCCACCCAGGTTGTGGCGGTTTCGATGGCCTGCCAAAACCGGATGCGTTCCAAGACGGGATTGAGAAAGTCGGTCATCACGCAGTAAGCCGTCAGGTGGTCTACGTGGCCGTGGTGGCGTTGGTGTTCTTTGGGCGATTGGATGAGCCGCAATCGCTGCAATACGTGCACCCAGATGGGGCGTTCCTGGGCCGTTAAATGGGACCACTTGTGGATGATGTTGGCGTTGGCGCCCAGCAGGAGCCCCAAGATCCACTGCCAACTCAAGGAGCCCGAGACGAGGTAAATGACCAAAGCCAAAATGCCGCCCAGCACGTAGCTGTACTTGGTTAAATACCAATAACTGCGTTGGGTCATGCGGTAGGGATTGGCGTGGTGCATCGTATTGATTTCCACCACGGTGGGGCCCACAATCGGCATGTCGGGTTTGCCGTACCGATCCATCCAAAAGTGAACGGCGCCGGTAATCCAATCTGCTAAGAGATAAATGCCTGCAATTTGCGCGGTAATGAACAGTGCTTCCATGCCGGGAAGTTCCGCAAAGTGCCTAGAGCGGCCGTGGCAAATACTGCCAATTTAACCGGCATTTTTTGCAGACTTTGCAATGGAAAGCCGTTTGCGGCAATCGGCTTACAGCGCGTCTCCCGCTTCGGCCAACCGCGGGCCTTTCTCGGTTTCGGCCAGTCGGCACCAGGTGTTGACAGCGTCGTGCTCCAAAAACAGCGTCCAGTTTTCCTGCGCGGCGCGGTGCAGGATTTCGGATTTTTCCTCGAGGGTGATCAGGGGACGGGTGTCGTAGCCCATGACGTACGGCAGCGGAATGTGGCCCACAGACGGGAGCAGGTCGCCCATGTAGAGCAAATGGCTGCCTTGGTGGGGAATCAGCGGAAGCATTTGGGCCTCGGTGTGTCCGTTGACCACCACGGCTTGGAAGCCCAGGGGGGTGTCCACGGTGCGGACCCCGTCGGGGGTATCCAAAAACCGAAGTTGGCCGCTTTCCTGCAAGGGGAGGATGTTTTCTTTGAGGAAGCTGGCTTTTTCCCGGGGGTTGGGTTCGGTGGCCCATTGCCAGTGGCGCTGGTTGGACCAGAAGGTAGCCTTCGGGAAAGCCGGGACGAGCATTCCGTCGGGACGACGTTCTACCGCACCGCCGACGTGGTCGAAGTGCAGGTGGGTGAGGAAAACGTCGGTGATGTCGGACCGGTGGTAGCCCGCCGCCGCCAGGCTTCGGTCCAAGGTGTCTTCCCCGTGGAGGTGGTAGTGGGAAAAGAATTTCTCGTCCTGTTTTTGGCCGATTCCCGTGTCGATGAGGGTGAGTCGGTCTCCGTCTTCCACCAGCAACAGCCGCATGGACCAGGTGCACAGGTTGTTCTCGTCTGCGGGGTTGGTGCGTTGCCAGAGGGACTTGGGCACAACGCCAAACATGGCGCCGCCGTCGAGCTTGAAAAATCCGGTGGGGAGGGAGGTCAGTTTCATCGTTTGGCGCGGAAAAATTCGGTGAGGAGGTCTCCACAAAGTTCGGCTTCTACGCCGCCGCGGACTTCGGTTTTGGGGTGGAATTTTCCGCCTTGCGTGTGAAAGCCACGTTTTTCGTCGGACGCGCCGTACACCACCCGTCCAATTTGCGACCAAAAAAGGGCCCCGCAGCACATGGTGCAGGGTTCCAGGGTCACGTACAGGGTGCAGTCGTTTAAATATTTGGCTCCCAGGTAGTTGGACGCCGAGGTAATGGCTTGCATTTCGGCGTGGGCCGTGACGTCAATCAGGCGTTCGGTGAGGTTGTGCGCCCGGGCCAGGATGCGGCCTTGGGCCACCACCACCGCGCCCACGGGCACCTCGTCTTGTTCGTAGGCTTTTACGGCTTCTTTCAGCGCCTCGCGCATGAACAGCACATCGGGGTCAATGGGAGTCTCCACCCGCCAAAGGTAATCCGTACTTTTGTGCCCATGTACAGAACGCACACTTGCGGAGAACTTCGCGCCGCCCAGGTTGGGCAAACCGTTACCCTGTCCGGATGGGTACAACGACGTCGGGATTTTGGAGGAATGACCTTTGTGGACCTTCGGGACCGGTACGGCATTACCCAGCTGTCTTTCAACGACTTGGTTGACGCTTCGCTGGTGGAGCAGGCCCGGGGATTGGGCCGCGAGTTTGTGGTGCAGGCCGAAGGGGTGGTGCTGGAACGCGAGAACAAAAACCCACAGTTGCCCACCGGCGACATCGAAATCCGGGTGACGGCGCTGCGCGTATTGAACGGTTCCAAAACCCCGCCGTTTACCATCGAAGACGCCACCGACGGAGGCGAGGAATTGCGCATGCAGTACCGTTATTTGGACATTCGTCGTGCGCCCGTTCGCAACAATTTGCTGCTACGTAACCGCGTCAACCTGTTGGTTCGCAATTACTTGGCGGAGAACGGTTTTGCCGATGTGGAAACGCCGTTTTTGATCAAGTCTACCCCGGAAGG
>JBIIBX010000126.1:0-4362 GCA_044239185.1 Schleiferiaceae bacterium
TACACCACCAACTGACCGGGGTTGACAATTCCCATGTCCAGGCCGTGCCGGATGGCGTGGTACAAAAAACAGGCGTGGATGGCCTCGCGCACGGCGTCGTTGCCGCGGAAACTGAAACTGACGTTGCTCACCCCGCCGGAAACCAGGGCCCCAGGCAAATGGGCCTTGATCCACGCCGTGGCTTCAAAGAAATCCAGGGCATTGCGCCGGTGTTCTTCCATGCCCGTGGCTACGGGGAAAATATTGGGGTCGAAGACAATGTCTTCCGCGGGGAAACCCGACGCCACCAACAAGCCGTAGGCCCGTTCGCAGATTTCGATCCGGCGCGGCAAGGTGTCTGCTTGCCCCTGCTCGTCAAACGCCATGACCACCACCGCGGCTCCGTACCGACGGCACGCCCGCGCTTGGCGCAGAAATTCGTCCTCCCCGGCTTTCAGCGAGATGGAGTTGACAATTCCCTTTCCTTGCAGGCACCGCAATCCCGCCTCGATGATTTCCCAACGCGACGAGTCAATCATAAAGGGAATCCGCGCAATGTCCGGTTCCGACGCCAACAGGTTCAAAAACGTGGTCATGGCCTCGACGCCGTCCAGCAGTCCTTCGTCCATGTTGACGTCCAGAATCTGGGCGCCGCCTTGCACCTGGTCCCGGGCAATGGCCACGGCCTCGTCGAATTTGCCTGCCTGAATCAACCGCAAAAAAGCCCGCGACCCGGTCACGTTGGTGCGCTCGCCCACATTTACAAAGTTGCTTTGCGGGCCAATGATCAGGGGTTCCAGTCCACTCAGTTTCATAGCGCTACGGGTAAGGGACGGGGGGCGTACTGGGCGGCTTTGGCCGCAAAGGCCCGGATGTGGTCTGGGGTGGTGCCGCAGCATCCGCCCAAAATGTTAACCAAGCCCAGCTGGAGGTACTCCTCCACCGCGTCGGCCATTTGTTCGGGGGTTTCGTCGTACCCGCCCAACGCGTTGGGCAGGCCGGCATTGGGGTAGGCGCTCACCAAGAAAGGCGACTCCGCGGCCAGGGTTTGCAGATACGGGCGCAGATCCCGCGCTCCCAGTGCGCAATTCAATCCGATGCTCAGCAACGGCATGTGGCTCAAACTGATCAGAAACGCCTCGGTGGTTTGGCCGCTTAAAGTGCGGCCACTTGCGTCGGTGATGGTGCCGCTGACCAAAATGGGGACGGTTTTTCCGGTGGCGGCAAATGCTTCTTCCACCGCGTACAAGGCCGCTTTTGCGTTGAGGGTGTCAAAAACGGTTTCCACCAGCAGCGCGTCCACGCCCCCCTCCAGCAAAGCCTCTGCCTGTTCCTGGTAGGCTTCCACCAATTCCTTAAAGGTGGTTGCCCGGTAGCCGGGGCGGTTCACGTCCGGACTCAGGCTCAGGGTGCGGTTGGTGGGACCGATGGCACCGGCGACAAAGCAGGGACGTTCGGGGGTGGCTTGCGCTTCCGCGGCCTCACGGGCCAACCGGGCGCCGGCCAGGTTGATTTCGCGCACCAGGGATTCCATGCCGTAGTCGGCCATCGAAATGCGCTGGGCGTTGAAGGTATTCGTCTCAACAAGGTCTGCTCCGGCTTCGAAATAGGCCCGGTGGATGCTGCGGACGATGTCCGGCTGGGTCAGGTTTAGCAGGTCGTTGTTGCCCCGAAGCGGCTGCGACCAGTCCGCAAACTTCGTTCCGCGGTACCCGTCCTCGTCCAGAAGGTAGGTTTGCAGCATAGAACCCATGGCGCCGTCCAGAATCAGGACGCGTTCACGGGCACGTTGAAGAAGGGGATGGTTGGGGTCCACAGCAGCGCATATTAATAAGATACGCTTATGCAGAAGGACCGAAGCCAAAGGGGCTTTCAGCGCTCATCTACCTGCAGCTCGGCACGAGGCCGGCGGCAGCGGGAGGTAGCACCCGCCCTGTGCGGGTTGCTAAGACGTCGTAGGGCCCATTCCCTCGGTCTTTCTGGATAAGCAATGCAAATATAGAACAATTGCCAAAATGCAGACCCCGTCTGCAAAGGAGGATGGAGGAAAATCCGCACGACCCCTTGGGGCGTGGACCGCTTTCATGCGGGTGGTTTTTTAAGCAGATTTGCTTATTTTTGCATTGTGAATCTGTCCGACCCCCGCTACCGTTGCATTCCCCCTGGGGTGCTTTTGTCCCGTGTTTTAAAAAAAAGAGGGATACGAAACAGCGCATTCGCCCAAGCCGTAGGCATCTACGCCCAGAGCTGGCATGCCATGGCCCGAGGACTTCGACCCATTCCTATGGAACCTTCGCTGCGCATGGATCGCTTCTTGGAATATCCAGTAGGCACTGTTGCCCGGTTGCAACTCGAATTCGAAATTTGGAGTGCCACCCGGCCATTCCAAGCGGTCCCTCCCGAATTGCAGGCCCTTCGGCGCTCGCTTTTCTGGGATACAACGTGGGAACAGTTGGATTGGGAAAGGCATTCCGACGCCATTATTCGGCGGGTACAGGAATACGGAAACCCTTCGGAAAAAGACCAAGTGGTTGCTTACTACGGCCAAGAAAAGGTCGAACAAGCATTGGCTGCAGACCCCCGAATCCCCTATGCCCCCAGGACGCGTCGTGCTGCATCGTAAAACCGTTTCTCACGACTTGCAAAACCTTTTGCAAGCCATCATGGATCACCCCGACTGGGAGGCATTTCGGCTGGTGGGAGGCACAGCACTGAGCCTGCAGTTGGGGCACAGAATGTCGGTAGACTTGGACCTGTTCAGCGATGCCCCCTACGGCACCCTTGCCTTCTCTAGTTTGGATCGTTTTGTGGAGAATTACCACCCGGAGTCTGATAT
Source organism: Schleiferiaceae bacterium (assembly GCA_044239185.1). Taxonomy (GTDB): domain Bacteria; phylum Bacteroidota; class Bacteroidia; order Flavobacteriales; family Schleiferiaceae; genus CAMDTE01. The sequence continues at coordinate 2,816 of JBIIBX010000126.1, forward strand.
TCGGGCCTATTCAGACCCCGGCATGGGAAAAACCTACTGGGTGGGACCCGCCCGGGGTGCCATCAAAGTAGATGTGTATTACACCGACCCCTTTGTGGACCCGCCGCTTATTGCCGAAGGCATTCGAATGGCCTCCTTGCGGGAAGTTGCCGCCATGAAAATGGATGTAGTCTTGCGGGGAGGGCGTAAAAAAGACTTCTGGGATCTGCATGCCCTTCGCGATCGTTTCCGGTTGGAGGATCTGCTCGAAGCCCATGCCCTTCGCTACCCTTACCACCACGACCGCCCAAAAATGCTGCACGAACTAACGTCGTTCGGCTTGGCCAATGATGACTTCGAACCCATTTGTTTGTTGGGAAAATACTGGGAGCTCATTCGAGAAGACTGGGTCGATTGGGTGGATGAATACCGCCGAGACCACTGAGGGCCTTACCTCCCCCGATGCAGCACAATCAAACTTTGCACCGTCGAGATGTTGGGGAGGGCGGCGAGCTTCTTGTTCAAGAACCGGTGGTAGGCATCCATGGAGGGCATGGCCACTTTCAGCATGAAGTCGTGCGGGCCGGTGATGTGGTACCACTCCTCCACCTCGTACAGGCCGCGGAGGTCGGACTGAAAGGACTCTAGAATGGTGTCCCGGTGCTCCTTGAGCCGAACGGCCACAAAGACGACGAGCTCCTTGCCCAAAGCGGCGGGGGGCACCTCGGCCCGGTACCCCGCAATGACGCCGGCGGCCTCCATCCGCTTTATACGTTCGTAGGTAGCGGTGGTGGACTTGTGGACCTGGCGCGCCAGTTCTTTGGTGCTGAGCCGCGCGTCCTCCTGCAGTGCCCGCAGCAGGGTTAAATCGACTTCGTCCAGATCTATTTTCTGAAATTGATGCATTTTTTAGAAAATTTATCTAAATATACCGAAATAAACAGAACCCCTATCTTCCGGACTCCCAAATTTGACGCATGGCTACACACCACCCCGAGTCCCTGATGATGTCCCACGGCTACGAGCCGTCCTGGAGCGAATATTCGGTCAAACCCCCGTTGTTTCTGACGTCCACCTTTGCCTTCCCCAATGCCGAAGCCGGCAAGCACTTTTTTGCCGTGGCATACGGCAAGGAAGCCCAACGCGAAGGCGAAGTACAGGGCCTCATCTACAGCCGCCTGAACAACCCCAACCTGCAAATTCTGGAGGAACGATTGGCGGTCTGGGAAAACGCGGACGAGGCCGCCGTGTTTGAGAGCGGCATGAGCGCCATCTCTACGGTGTTTTTGGCTTACCTCAAACCGGGTGACCGGTTGCTGCTGAGCAACCCGGTGTACGGAGGAACCCACCACTTTGCCTACCATTACCTCACCAGCATTGGGGTACACGTGACCCCGTTCGATGCCACCACCGACTTGGTCGCTCTGGGCGATGCCCTGATTGCCAGCGGCGAAGGTGCCCAGGTGCGCGTGCTGCATGCCGAAACCCCGGCCAACCCCACCAACGCCATGGTAGACCTGGAAGGGCTGAACACCTTGCGCCGCCGGCTGGAGAAGACCTACGGGACG
>JBIIBX010000127.1:0-4347 GCA_044239185.1 Schleiferiaceae bacterium
GGCGCGCAGGTTCCGTGCTTACGGGTGCCCATTTTGTGCGCAGCGAAGACCCGGCCTGGGTGGCAGCCGCTACCGACTTGCTTACGGAGGCCCACAGTTTGGCGAATTGGAAGCTTCGGGACGTATTTGTCCCCGAAAAAGAGGTGTACCTGGCGTCGTTTGTGCACCAAGCGGTGCTGCGGTTCAAAACCGTGCATTTGGAACGATTGATCCAAAAAGCGACGACGGCCTTGGAATCGACCTCCTTGCCCCAAGAACGGGACGAGTGGGTGCGTCAAATCATGACGTACAGCGCTCTACGCAACCAAATCAATACCGAGCTTAACCGGGTGGTATGATCCCTGGAGCGCGGGGTTGGCGCCGATGCGCCGTCCCATTTCTTTACGGTTTAAGCAGAGCATCCAAAGTTCCCCGGGCTACGGCGTGGTACCCCGGACGGGCTTCTTGGTAAATGGACCGGGCCAAATCCGCTTGTCCGTGGTTCAACAAGGCCTCGTAGGTGGGCGTTAAGAACTTGCGGCGTCCTACGCGGACCAAGAACGACCGGGTGGCTGCAGCGAGTTCCGGTGAACGGAGTTCTGCCCGGGCGGCCGTTTGGAACCACTGGGCGGCCAGTTCGGCATTGCCGGTGGCGGTGAGTTCAAAGGCCTGGTCCAAGCCGCGTAGGTGGTCGGCAGAGGCCCCTTCAATGCTTTGCAAGAAGCGCAGCCGTTCGTGCGTGCTCCAGCCGTTCCAAGCGTTTTTGAGAGCCGGAGCAACCGTGCCGTTGGCGGCAAAAGGAGCGGCCAAGGCGTCCACCTGGGCAAACCGGGCGGAGGTGGGAACCGGGGAATTGGCAGGCAGGCCGGTGCCGTGGATCCATTCGTCCAACCCGATTTTTTCGGCTTCCTCGTCGGTAAGCAATTCCGTTGTGATTAGCTTTTCGAACTGTTCGGTGGTCATGGTGCCGAACCCGTTTTGTTCAAAGTATCCATTGAGAAAGGCATCCCAGCGGGGGCGTCCCACGGTTTTTTCGATCAGCAACAAGAAGTGAAATCCTTTTTCGTACGCGATGGCGGTGACGCCGTCGTCCGGGTTGCGTCCGGCCAGGTCGATGGCCAATTTGGTGTCGTTGGGGGCCGATTTTTGGAATTCGGCTACGGTTTCCAGCAATTCGCGGTGGGAAAGAGCGGCCAGCATGTCCGCGTAGTCTTTGCCGTAAACGGCCTCCATGATGCGGTTTTCAAAGTACACCGTAAAGCCTTCGTTGAGCCAAAAGTCGTTCCAGGTGGCATTGGTAACCAGGTTGCCGCTCCAGCTGTGCGCCAATTCGTGCGCCACCAAAGAAACGAGGCTGCGGTCACCGGCCACAATGGTAGGCGTGGCAAAGGTCAGACGCGGATTTTCCATGCCGCCAAAGGGGAAGGAGGCGGGCAAAACCAGCAAGTCGAAGCGGCCCCAAGCGTAGGGTCCGTAAAGCGATTCGGCGGCTCGCACCATCTTCTCCACGTCCACAAATTCGTTGGCGCAGGCTTGGAGAAAGGCGGGTTCGGCATAGACCCCGGTGCGTTCCGACAGAGGGGCAAAGGACAAGTCGCCCACAGCCAGAGCCATGAGGTAGCTGGGGATGGCTTGAGGCATGCGGAAAGAATACGTGCCGTCGGCGGACTTTTTCTGCGGATTTTCTGCGCTCATAACCGCCATCAGATGCGGAGGCACCTGCACGTTGGCGTTGTAGGTAAAGCGAATACCGGGACCGTCCTGGCAAGGAATCCACGACCGGGCCAGAATCGCTTGGCTTTGCGTGAACAAGAAGGGGTGGGTTTTGCCGTTGGTTTGCTCGGCGCTGAGCCACTGCAGGGCGCCGGCTTCGGGGTGCGTCTCGTAGCCCACTTCCACCAAGATCGTGTCTTCCGCGCGGTGCTTGGGAAGCGCAATGTGCAGCGGAGTGCCCAAAATGGGGTCGGTGGTTCCCAGCGTGAAAGGCGCCGGTTTTCCGTTCACAACCACTTCTCCAATGGACAAGCGGTCCGTGTCCAAAATCAGGGTGTCTGCGTCGGCTTCGGCGGTAATTTTCCATGCGGCACGGCCTTGCAATTGGTGTGCCTCCAGGTCCACGTTGAGAAACAGGTCCAAGTGGTGCACCCGAGCGTGTTCCGGGAGAGCAAAGGTGTGCAGGTCTTTTTTCAGGGGCATTTTGGAGGCGGTTGGAGCGCAGCCAGCGGCCAAAACAAGGGCGGCCAGGCCGGGAAGGAGGGAAATTCTAGGCATGGTCCAAAGTAATTGCATTTTTGGGTAGCTTCGCACGGTCATGGAATTTAAAGCTTCATTTTCTTCGCCCAACCAGCCGCGTTTGCCGTGGCACGTGCTGTTGATTGTGCGCACCCTGGCGGTATTTTTTACGGCCTACCTGGTCCCCGGCGTTGAAATTGACACCCTGACCACTGCCATTTGGGTGGCCGTGGTGGTGGGCCTATTGAATGCGACTGTGAAGCCCTTGTTGATTTTGTTGACATTGCCCCTCACCTTCCTGACCTTTGGATTGTTCTTGTTGGTCATCAACGGAGTCGTGGTCCTTCTGGCGGATCGATGGATCGACGGGTTCAAACTGGAGAATTTCACCGCCGCCGTCGTGATGAGCATAGTGATGTCCGTTTTGGGCAGTTTGATGGAGCGCTTGCAGCGACGCAAGCAGTCCTAACCCCTTTTTATTGGGCGATCACCAGCTTCTGCGGGGTTCCCTGGGAACCTCCGGGATGCATCCATTGCAACCAGTACATACCAGAAGGCCACAGGCTAACATCCAACCGGTAGCCGGCTTCGACCCAGTTCACGGGAAGGGGTTGCCCCCATGCGTTGGTGGCGCGGAGGAGGGCTCCATCGGGCATTCCCTCTACATCCACGGCGTCACGCGCAGGATTGGGCTGCACGGACCACGCTGAAACAACGGCACGTTCCAAGGATCCGAGCGGAGCCCCGGTGGTGAATTCAAACCGGTAGGAGGTGCCAAAGTCCTTGGGAAGTTGACGCTGGTAAAGCGACCCGCCGTTGTTGCGGAAGCGCAGGTACCCGTCGCCGTCGGTGTTCGCCCAAAAACTGAGGCCGTCCTTGTCCCGGTCTTGGAGGTCCAGCACGTAGCACCCCGTGGGCAGGGTGAGGGTGTCGTACACAAAGCTGTTGTTGGGCAGGTTGTCCCGGGAACGGACAAGGGGACCGGTGGCGTTGGACAGGGTCCAGTGGGTTTCGCTGGCTGCCAAATTTGTCCGGGTGGTTAGGACGGTGGAGGTAGGGAGCACCAAGGGACGCACAAACCGACTGACTTTGAAGTCGTTGTGAGGGTTGACGTCCTGGGTCCAGTAGAAAGAGTCGTCTTGCAACTCCACCCGGAAGTACCCGGTGTCGCCCAGGCCCAGCCATTGGGACAGGTGGTTCATCGGCAGGGTCCATGTTTGTTCTTCCAAAGGAGCCCAAATTCCGGTGGAACTCCAAGGTCCCGGGTTGGTGTAGGTCTGGTTGGAGTCCAGCCATTCGCCTTGGGCGTCGCACAGTCCGTAGCGCACCGCGGGTTGGTAGGGGATGGTTTGGTCCGTGTTGTTTCTGATTTTGACGATGGCGCGGCTGCAGGTGGGGTTGTCGCGCAGAAACCGAGGGTCGTCGGACGGGGAAACGATTTCCGACACCTCGTGGTCAAAGAAATCGATGGAGGTAGAACCCCAGACCGGGCCGTTGTAGGGGCCGTACTGGATCAAATGGGCTTCCATTTGGTAGCCGGCGGGGGTTTCTCCGGCGGGCACGGTGTAGGTGTAGGGTTCGATGTCCAGGTCCACTTTCAGCGAATCCGGAAAGGAAGGGCCGTTGCGTTCCAGCAGGTGCTGGTACGTGGTTGCCGCGCTGCCGGGGCACCAGTTGGCGCGGTCGTACAGCCAGGTTCCGCCTTGCGGGTAGATGGGGTTTAGGCCGCAGTCGTCGTGCCACATGGCCTGGGTGGCCCAGGTGGTGTCGTAGGCCTTTAAGGTGTAGTTTTTTTCGCAGAATTCGGCGCAATTCAGGGCATTCACAAAGCCGTGTCCCGTGGGGGTGATTTTCATTCGGACCTGTTCCGCATTGGGCAGCAGGTCGACTTTCTTGGCGGGCGTGGCCGAGGTTTCGAATTGCGCTTGGTTCAAGTAGTTGGTGTATCCGGTGTATACTTGGTCGATTTTCAAAACGGTGCGGGTGGGGGCTCCGTCGATGAAATAGAAAGTCACATCGGCGCTGAATCCGCTGGAGTAGCCGCTGTAAAAGACGCTTACGGGGGTGGAGTCGGCCAGCAAGGAAACGTAGTCCGTCACGTCGAACCAGTAGTCGTGTTTCCATTGGGGAGTAAAG
>JBIIBX010000128.1:0-4342 GCA_044239185.1 Schleiferiaceae bacterium
TCTGCCTATACCGCACCTGTACCCAATTTTTTACTGATTAAAAATGGTGTGTACAGGAGCTACGACCGACTCCGTGTTGGTCCTACAAGCAGCCCAAGGGTGCGAGCAATCCTTTTCTTTTTTGCTGCAACGCCACCGCATGACGGTGTACAAAACCCTCTTTGCCAAAATCAAAGACCGGGACCAGGCCGACGATTTGTACCAAGAGGTTTGGATCAAAGTGCTCCACACCCTCCGGGAAGGCCGCTACCGCGACGAAGGCAAATTTGGCGGGTGGCTCACCCGGGTAACCCAAAATGCCATTACGGACTCGTTTCGACGGGCCAAGAAACACCAGTCCGAACTGCTGGACGACGAATCCCCCGTGTGGATGGGGCTGCAGGAAACGGCCCTAAATCCCGAGGAAAAAGCCATTGAAGCCGGCTGGCACGAGGATGCGGTCCGCTGGATGCAGGCCCTTCCCGAAGAACAGTACCAGGTGGTCTACCTGCGGATGTACGCCAATCTGACCTTCCAAGAGATTGCCGACGAGACCGGCGTGTCCATCAACACGGCCTTGGGCCGGATGCGGTATGCGCTGATCAATTTGCGGAAGCAAATGGCTGCGGAGTCCGTGTAGGTGGTGGCGGGATAAACCTTTTTCTCCTGTGCGTCCTTTTTTGGGGCATACGAAAAAAGGCCTTCGTGCGTTAGTGGGGAAACCTCTGTGCATGGCGCATTCTATTCCGTCGCAAGACCCCAAAAACAAAGCGAATTCTTGGTTGAACGGTTCGGACTGTACCGAATGGCCCCCTGCGGTGGAGACACCCGGGCGCCGGCCAACGTTGGACGATTTGGACCTCCGGATTCTGAGAGCTTTTCGGGACTACCCAGCGGTCAGCTGGCCACCTCGCTCAAGAACTGCAATTTGACCAAGCGAAGCTCTTCCTCGGAATACACGCCGTCAAAATCGCGCATGGCTTGGGCAATGTTCCCGTCTTCGGAATCCTCCCGGAAGTAATCCAGCACCTCGTCCAAGCTGTCTTCGTCAAAGTGTTCCTGCAGCATGTAGCGCAGGTTGATTTTGGTGCCGGACTGCACAATGATTTCCATGGCAGAAAGCAAGTCGTCCATGGATATTTTCTTGCTCCGGGCAATGTCTGGCAACGGGATGCGCCGGTCCATGCTTTGGATGATAAAGACCTTCAAGGTGTTTTTGGTGCCTACGGCCTTGATGACTTCGTCGTACGGACGGTCGATTTGGTTGGCTTCCACATGGGCCTGGATGGCTGCCACCAGGGGGGCTCCAAACTTTTTGGCCTTGTGTTCGCCCACGCCGCTAATTGAACGCAATTCCTCCTCGCTGCACGGAAAGGCGGTGGCCATTTCGCTGAGGGAATTGTCCGAAAACAAGGCATAGGGGGGGAGTCCGTGCTTCTTGGACAAGGTTTTCGTGATTTCCTTGAGCTGCCCAAACAAAACGGGGTCCAGGGCAATGGTCTTGGCCGGAGTGGGGTCGTCCGCCCAATCCGGTTCCTTGTATTCCGCTATCCAGACGGGGTGGGGAGCGCTTAAAAAGGCTTCTCCGGCAGGGGTTAAGCTCACAATGCCGTAGGCTTCAATGTCTTTGCGCAGCCAGCCGCGTACGTGGGCGTGCCGCACCATGTCTTGCCAATAGGCGGCGGACCACTGGGATCCCCGTCCCCAGGTGGGCAGGGAAGGGGCGTTGAAGGTTTTCAATACCGCCGTGAGGTTGCCAATCAGGGTATTCACCACTTGCAAAGCTTTGAATTGCTTGCGTCCCAATTCGACGGTCTCCAACACCCATTCCAGGTGTTCTTGGGCGTTGACTTGCTCGCGCGGCTGCAGGCAGTTGTCGCATGCACCGCAGTCCTCCTGCAGGTAGTCTTCGCCGAAGTAATGGAGGATGTACTTTCGCCTGCAAAGGGTGGTTTCGGCGTAGCCTTGGGCATCCAGCAGCAGTTGCTTTCCAATTTCTTGTTCCGACACCGGTTTTTTGGACAAAAACTTGTCCAACTTGTCCATGTCTTTGGCGGCGTAAAAAGAAACACAACGGCCCTCTCCGCCGTCCCTTCCGCCGCGCCCGGTCTCCTGGTAATAGGATTCCAGGGATTTGGGCATGTCGTGGTGGATGACCAGCCGAATGTCTGGCTTGTCAATTCCCATGCCGAAGGCAATGGTGGCCACCACCACGTGCACGTGCTCGTTCAAAAAGAGGTCCTGGTGTTTGGCGCGGGTGTTGGAATCCAGTCCGGCGTGGTAAGGAATGGCTTGGATGCCATTCACTTGCAGCTGCTGGGACAATTCTTCGACCTTGGCGCGGCTCAAACAATACACAATGGCGCTTTGCCCGTCGTGCTGTTTAATAAGCTTGACGATTTCCCGCTCCACGTGGATTTTGGGTCGAACCTCGTAGTACAAATTGGGCCGGTTGAACGACGAGGCAAAGACCGTGGCGTGCTCCATGCCCAAGGTCTTCAAAATGTCGGCTTGCACCTTGGGGGTGGCCGTGGCCGTTAAGGCAATCACCGGTCGTTCCTGAATTTCTTGCATGGCGGCCCGCAGGTTCCTGTATTCCGGACGGAAGTCGTGGCCCCACTCGGAAATGCAGTGGGCTTCGTCAATGGCGTAAAACGAAATGTTCAAGGACCGCAAGAAGGCAATGTTCTCTTCTTTGGTCAGGGATTCGGGGGCTACATACAGCAATTTGGTGACGCCCCGTTGCAGGTCTTTGCGGACTTCCACCATCTCGCGCTTGGTCAAGGAGGAGTTCCACACGTGGGCGGTTCCGGGTTCGTCCGTGGTGCCGCGGAGCACGTCCACCTGGTTTTTCATCAGGGCAATCAGGGGAGATACCACAATGGCGGTTCCGGGCATGGCCAGAGCAGGCAACTGGTAGCACAAGGACTTGCCACCGCCCGTGGGCAGGATCACAAAGGCGTCGTCGCCGTTGAGCAGGTGTCGAACAATGGATTCTTGTGGCCCTCGGAAGTGAGTAAACCCAAAAACGTCTTGAAGGATGCGGTGGAGGTCAATGGGGCCGTCGGCCATGGAAGATTATGATTCGCAAAACATTAAAGGTACAATCCTGCGTCAACAAAGCCAAGTCCTATTTTGTTGCGGAGCCCGAAGATAATTCAGATTGTACCTTTGCAACACATGCCTACTCCTCCCCAAGCCGAAAACAACACCATGAGCTTCATGGACCACTTGGGCGCCTTGCGTTCGCACTTGGTGCGCGCGGCCCTGGCGGTGGTGGTGGCTGCAGCTGGAGCCTTTGCGGCCGTAGACTTTGTGGTGGACCGGGTGCTATTTGGCCCCAAAGACCCCTCTTTTTGGACCTACCGCGCCTTTTGTTGGGTGGGCGAACGGTTGCAGCTGGACGGATTGTGCATCACGGACTTGCCGTTCAACCTCATCAACACCACCATGGCGGGCCAATTCACGCTCCACATCTGGTTGAGTTTCATGGTGGGCATGGTGGTGGCCTTTCCCTACGTGGTTTGGGAACTTTGGCGTTTTGTGGCGCCCGGACTTACGGCCAAAGAGCGCAAAGCATCTCGGTTTTTCTTGGGTTCGGTTTCTTCCTTATTTTTCAGCGGTGCCGCTTTTGGGTACTTCCTCATCGTTCCGCTCTCGGTGCAGTTCTTGTCCCACTACAACGTGTCCGCGGAAATTCAAAACATGATCGACGTCGGTTCCTACCTGTCCATGGTGGCCAGCGTCACCTTGGCCTGCGGCCTGCTCTTTGAATTGCCCATTTTGCTCTACTTTTTGGGCCGCATGGGCATTGTAACGTCTGCATTTTTGGCCGAACAACGTCGGGTGGCCTTGGTCTTGATTTTGTTTGTGGCCGCGGTCATTACGCCTCCAGACGTGTTGAGTCAATTGGTGGTCACGGTGCCCATCATGCTTCTCTACGAGGTAGGAATCGTGGTGGTTCGACGCGTTGAAAAATCAGCTCATGAATAAGGTACTCCGCGCCCTTAATTTGGAAAAGCACTACCGCGGCCGGGCCGTGGTGCACGGTGTTTCCTTTGAAGTGGCGCAAGGCGAAATCGTGGGGTTGCTCGGTCCCAACGGCGCAGGCAAAACCACCAGTTTTTACACAGTAGTGGGGCTGATCCGGCCAGATGCCGGTACGGTGCTTTTGGACAACGTGGACCTGACGAATGCCCCCATGTACCAACGCGCTCAAGCGGGCATTGGGTACTTGGCGCAAGAGCCGTCGGTTTTCCGAAAAATGTCCGTTGAAGACAACGTCCTCGCCATTTTGGAATTCCAACCGGGCACCCCAGAGCAACACCGCATCCGATGCGCTGAACTGCTGGAAGAATTTGGA
>JBIIBX010000129.1:0-4327 GCA_044239185.1 Schleiferiaceae bacterium
GGATCTTCCAAATTCAGCGCGGTCTGAATGGTAACTACCGCGCCCATGAACAAGGAAATGATGATCACCAGCGGCAAAGTCTTGACGCCCAGGCTGTCCACGTCCCGCCAAAAGGCCTTGCGGTACTCGGCAAAGCGCTCGGGTCGGCGAAAGACCTGGAGCAAAAATTTCCAGTACGCCCCCAGTTCAGCCAAAAAGCGGTAAATCATGCCCTAAAATTACGCTATTTTTACCGGGTGAAACGTCTCTTTTCTTTCCTTTTCGCCGTTCTGATGCTGGTGGCATTGGGAGGGCTGGCCGCTTCCTGCGGGGGTGCCCGGGGGTGCGACTGTCCGCATTTCTCTGCCTCTCGGTGAGTTGGAGTGCCCTCTTGCCCAACGACGCTGCCCGGCAGTTGGTTCAGCCGTGGATAGACGCCTTTCCCGGCACCGTTCAAGCCGTGGCCCCGCGAAGTTCCAAATGGGGCGACTTTCGGCCTGCCCACGCCGGTAAACCGGCCCGGATCCGCGTAAATCGGGACCTTCCCCCAGACGCCTTTTTGCTGACCTTGCTGCACGAATTGGCCCATGCCCACGTGGAATCCGACTGGCAAAAAAGACGGGACACCGCATCCGAATCCAGTAGCACCTGGAGCCGCATTTCTGCTGTCTTGGCAGGCAAACCCCGCCGCGTCCCTCGCCCTGCCCCGCATGGCAAAGAATGGCAACAGGCCTACCAACGCGTGGTTGCTCCCTTTTTAGAAGCCGGGGTGTTTCATCCCGAGGTGGCGCCGGTTTTGGCGCGGTCCATGCGCAAACCCAAGGCCTCCTGCGGCGCAGACCCCGCGCTGCTGGCCGTGCTGCGGCCCCGCGCTGCCCACCAACAAAACGTGGCCGACCTCCCCGAAGGCGCTTCCTTCCGGTTGGCGAGCGGCCGCACCTTTATAAAGGGCCCTCGTCGACGCACCCGGATTTCCTGCACCGAAATTCCCTCGGGGCGTACCTTTGCCGTGCACCCGCTGGCGGAGGTGGTGTGGACGAACTCCCCCCCTCCTTCTTCCCCGATCTCCTAAAAAAACGGCATGAATTCTTCCCCTTTCTCCAATCCGAATTTCACCGTCGGCATCGTTGGCGGAGGCCAGCTGGGCAAAATGCTCTTGGCGGCTGCCCGCCAGATGGACATTGCCACGGCCGTTTTGGATCCCTCCCCGGACGCTCCGGCGCAGTGGGGCACCCACCGGTTTGACCGCGGCGCTCTGACCGACTACCAAACGGTGCTGGACTTTGGCCGTACCTGCCAGTCCGTCGTTTTGGAAATCGAGGCCGTGAATGCTGAGGCCCTGATTCAGCTGGAGCGAGAAGGCATTCCCTGCTTCCCCCCCGGACGCGTGTTGCATATTTTGCAAAACAAAGCCCGGCAAAAAGCGTTTTTTGCGGAATCTGGACTGCCCACGGCACCTTTTTCGGTGTACCCGACGGTGGAGGCCTTGCACGCCGACCGCGCGCAGGGCGCTTGGCCCTTGCCCTTTGTCTGGAAGGCCGCGACCGGTGGGTACGACGGATTTGGCGTCCAACTGGTGCGGACCGAGGAACAAGCCCGTATACTCCCCGACGGCGAGTGCATTGCAGAGCAGCTCGTAGACCTTTCCACCGAAGTCGCCGTGCAAGTAGCGCGGTCTCCCCGCGGAGAAATGGCCGCTTTCCCAGTGACCGACATGGACTTCCACCCGACGGCCAACCAGGTGGAGTTTGTGGTGGTTCCCACCCGTCTGTCCCACGAACTGGCCGACCGTGCCCAATCCCTGGCCCGGGACCTCGTCGTTGCCCTCGACCTGGTTGGCTTGCTAAGCGTGGAGTTCTTTGTTGACCGCTCCGGCAACCTGTGGATCAACGAGGTGGCCCCGCGGCCCCACAATTCGGGGCATTGGACCCTGGAAGCCTGCGCCACGTCCCAATTTGAGCAACTGCTCCGGGCGGCCTGCGATCTTCCCTTGGGCAGCACCCAGGCCCACGCCGCTGCCGCCATGGCCAACGTGGTGGGCGCCGAAGGCCACAGCGGGCCGGTGCACTACATCGGCGGAGACCGCGTTTTGGCCCTGCCGGGCGTGCACCTCCATTTGTACGGGAAGCGGGAAACCCGCCCCTTTCGGAAAATGGGCCACCTCACTGCGGTGGCGGAAACAGCCGATTTGGCGCGTCAGCGAGCGGCCGAAGGCCGCGATGCGTTGCAGGTTGTAACTTTGCCTTCTTAATACCGAACGACCATGGTTGGAATCATCATGGGCAGCAGCAGTGACCTACCCGTCCTGCAAGCCGCCGCCGATTTGCTCGCCGAGTGGGGAATTCCTTTCGAGATGACGGTGGTTTCCGCGCACCGGACCCCGGAACGCATGGTGGAATACGCCAAAACAGCGGTGGACCGCGGCTTGAAGGTCATTATCGCCGGCGCCGGAGGCGCCGCGCATTTGCCCGGCATGGTGGCCAGCCTAACGCCCCTTCCCGTCATTGGCGTACCGGTGAAGTCCAGCAATTCCATCGACGGATGGGACAGCGTCCTGTCCATCTTGCAAATGCCCAACGGGGTCCCCGTGGCCACGGTTGCCTTGAACGGCGCAGCCAACGCCGGGATCTTGGCCGCCCAGATTTTGGGCACCTCCAATCCGGAAATCCAAGCCAAGATGGTGGCCTACAAGGAGTCCCTGAAGGAGCGCGTGCTCCGGATGGCGGGGGAATTGTAAACGTTTCTTACTTCGATCGCGGCTTGGCCCTCGGCCTCACAACGCCCGCAACCGAGCCACCAGCACATCCTTTTTGCGGTTGGCCACGGGAATGGTGGAGTCGTCTTCCAGAATAACGTAGCCGCCGTCGGACGGGACGTACCGCTTGACGAATTCCATGTTGACCAAATGGCTCTTGTGGATGCGTTCAAAGCCGTAGTCAGCCAGCAGCAAGTCGTATTCCTTGAGGGTTTTGGAAGCCAACAGTTTTTTGCCCGACTTCATGAAAAATTGCGTGTAATTGCTGGTTGACTCGCAGCGAACGATTTCCGCTACCCGGAGAATGTGCATGCCGTCTTGGCAGGGTACCACAATTTTCTTTCCTGCTTCGGAATTTCCCCGGACGTGGTCCATCAAAACCGGAAGACCCGGCGCAAACCCGCGTCGTTGCTCGGCCCGACGAACGGCAGATACCAGCTCCTCGGGGTCGATGGGTTTGAGAAGGTAGTCCAGCGCACTGAACCGGATGGCGCGGACCGCGAACTCGTCGTGAGCGGTAACAAAAATGACCTCGCCGTTCCAATGGGCTTCGTCGGCGGCCAGACGTTCCAGCAACTCAAATCCCAGTTTGTCTCCCAGGTGAATGTCCAAAAAGAGCAAATTGGGCCGCTGGCCCACCAAGAGCGGATAGGCTTCGTCCACCGAAGAGGCTTCCCAAATGGGTTTTACCTCGGGGCAAAACAACTCCAATTTTCCACGCAGCGCAGAACGACCCTGGGCTTCGTCGTCGACCAACAGTGCAGACAGCATAGCTAAACGGTTAAAAGGTTTCTAAGTACTCGACGGGGACCACAAGCGTGACGCGGGTTCCAGCGGGGGACCCGTCGGGGTGGATTAAATCGGTGGTGGTCCAGCCAATGCCGGGACCGAATTGCTGGGCCAGGTGGTCCAGGCGGGCGACGAGCAAGGAGGTGGCCGCAGACCGGTGGCGGGTTTCGTCGGTACGCACCGCTTGACCAGCCGCTTGCCGGCCCACGCCGTTGTCTTCTACGGTAATGGCCAACCGGTTTTCGTCGACCTTTTCCCACCGAATCCGCAAGATGCCGCCTTGAACCAAGGGCCTCAAGCCGTGCAAGATGGCATTTTCCACAACGGGCTGCAGGACCATGGGCGGAATGCCCAGTTCCTCGGGGTCCAGGGACGCGTCGGGCTCCCAAACGACCTCAAAGGAATGGTTGAAACGCACTTGTTCCAGGGCGATGTAATGCTCCAAAAGGTGCCATTCGTCGGCCAGCGGAATCCAGGATTTCTGGGCACTTTGCAGGGTGAGCCGCATCAATTTGGCAAAGCGCTGGAGGTACCCCACGGCTTCTTTGGGCTGGCTTTGCAGCACAAAACCGGAGATGCTTTCCAGGGCATTGAACAAAAAGTGGGGATTCATTTGAAGCCGCAGGGCTCGTTTTTCCAAATCTTCTTTTTCGACTTGCCACGCTTTGCGCTCGGCCAGGCGTTGGCGACGGGCGCGCCACAGCCATCCAATCAAACCGCCCACAATTGCAAGGAACAGAACCCAAGCCAACGGATGCAAGTACCACGGCCTCGGGACTGCAAAAGCGGTCTGGTAGGTACCCA
>JBIIBX010000130.1:0-4320 GCA_044239185.1 Schleiferiaceae bacterium
TACCTTGACAATGTCGTTTTCGTTCACGTCCACGACCACTTCCATGGTCTCCAACTGGGCAATGCGCATCAATTCCGTTCCGGCCATTTGCGCCGTACCGACCACCCGTTCACCAAGCTCCACAGACAGGCCTGTAACGGTTCCGGCAATGGGCGCGCGCAGGGTGGTTCGCTTCAAGTTGTCTTCGGCTTCCCGCAATCCGCTTTGGGCACTTTGGAGCTGAAAACGAGCAGATTCCACGGTCAATTCCGCTACTTCAAAACCCCGAACGGCTTGGTCCCATTCCGCGTCGGACAAAACCCCCTGTTCGTGCAGTTTTTTGCTGCGGTCGTAGGAGCGCTTTGCTTCGCGGAAACTGGCTTCAGACTGGGAAACGGCCGACTTGGCCACATTGACCGATGCGGCGCCCCGGCTCAATTGGCTTTGGTAAATGTCTGGGTTGATGCGCAAAAGCACGTCGCCCTTTTGGACTTTCTGGCCTTCCTTCACATACAACTCCCGGATTTCGCCGGAAACTTCGGGCGAAATAGCCACGTCAAAGGACGGCTGAATCTTGCCGGACGCATTGACCGTTTCTACCAACCGCTCCAACGTCACCTGGCCGACCTCGACTTCCACCGCTTGATCGCCTTGTCCCCACCAGCCGGCTTTTTTTCCGCCAATTCCAACCGCAACAACAACGACCAGGGCGACCAATCCGCCAATTTTTAAATTCCGATTTTTCATTTTGTCAGGGCTTCCAAATTATCAGCGGGCATCAGGTACAATTCCAGTACTTTCCGCTTAAAAAACCAATCGTACTTCGAGCGCAGTGCCTCAGAGACAGCTGCCAAATGGGCATTTACGGCCGCGGAATAGTCGTATGCACTGAGCAATCCTTCCTCGCGCCGCACCAAGGCGTAATCCAAATTTTCTTTGCTGGCTTGTGCGGCCACTTCAGCCGCCTTGAATTGCGAAAGTGCTGCTCGGGCATCCAGTTGGGCCCGCTCCAAAGTCTGGCGGAACTGCTGTTCTTGGATCGTCGCATTCAACGCTGCGCTTTGCTCCGCCAACTTGGCCCGTTGAACCGCGTTACGCACTTGAAATCCGTTGAAAAGGGGGACGCTCATGTTGAGGCCCACAAACTGGCGGACGTTGTCCGTAATCTGATTGCCAAAGGCCTTGGTTTGGGTTCCCGTAGGAACCGTAAAATCCCGGTACACATCCACCCGCTGGGCAGGGTCCAAAGGATTAACCCAATACCCCACCACCAAAGGCACCGTTTGCTGGCCGGTGGTGATCACATCCAAATTGGAATACGTGGTGGACCATTGTCCGTTCAGGCTCAACCGGGGCATAAATCCTGCTTCGGCCGCCTTCCGTGCATGAAACGCACTTTTAACTTGCAATTGGGCCACTTGGATCGTCGGCTGGTGCTCTCGGGAAGCTTCCACCAAGCGTGCAATGGGCGAAGACAGCACCACAGCAGTCCCTTCCGATTTCATTGCCCCTTCGGGCGCAACCAAAACGGCATTTTCGTCCAGGGGAAGATTCATCGCCTGAAAAAGGGCGAGGCGGGTCAAGTCTTTTTGGTTCTGAGCGGCTACCGTGCGTTGAACGTCGCGGGAATACTGGGCCTGCAATTGGAATACATCGGCCTGGGTGCCCGCACCTACGGCCTTCATTTTTTGAATGCGTTCTACGAGCCGCAAGGATTGCGCTTCTTGATCGCGGGCCACTTTCCATGCTTCCTCCGCCATCAAAACCTGCAAATAGGCCGACGAAACCTGCAAAACCACGTCGTACTGACCAGACCGGTACCGCATCTTGCCCACAGCCTCTTCTACCTGAGCGCGTCGGTATTGATGGTACGATTGAAAACCGTC
Source organism: Schleiferiaceae bacterium (assembly GCA_044239185.1). Lineage (GTDB taxonomy): Bacteria > Bacteroidota > Bacteroidia > Flavobacteriales > Schleiferiaceae > CAMDTE01. The sequence continues at coordinate 1,866 of JBIIBX010000130.1, forward strand.
GAATACATTCAAGGAGGCCACCAAACTGCCCGAGCCACTGGACAAACCTGTTCGGCTCACCGTATTCGTTACCGGATCAATGACCAAACCGCTGTTGGTGAAGTAGCCGGAATTCGCGTTCACTGAAGGTAAAAACGCACCCCAGGCCGCCTGCACATCGGACTGGGCACCTGCCACCGCGATTCCAGACTGCTCCAAGGAAAGGCTTTGCTGCAATGCCGCAGACAAACAGCGTTCCAGCGTCCAAACGTTGGAAACCTGGGAGGGAGTCTCCTGGCCCCAGGCATGAAAAACAGCCACCCAAAGTGCGCCTAAAAGTAAGAGGCTACGTCGCATAAAATACCAGAATTGGTCGAATAAATACCCGACAATAATCGTGCTAACTTTCGGAATTCCGCGCCTTTTTTGCAGAACGGTACCAAAAAAAACCGACCGTCCCCATCAAGACATAGGGCATGGCCATTAAATATACGATTCCTGCGTTCAATCCTTCAGCATCGCTCCCGCCTCCGGCTTGATTGGTTTCCGCTGTGGCCTTGCACATAGCGCACTGCGACCATCCTGCAGTTGGAATGGCAACCGCCATCCAAACCAGGAAAAGTGCTTTTTGCAGAGACCTGTTCATGGCCTTAGGGTTGGGGATAATACGGTGCCATAAACAGATAGACCAGTACGCCGGTCACCGCCACGTACATCCATATGGGAAAGGTCCACTTGACCAAACGCTTGTGTGCCTGAACTTGGTGGGTTAAGGCGCGGTAAATGCTTAACATGGCCAACGGCAACACCGGCACAGACAACGCAATGTGGGTAATTAAAATGAAAAAGTACACCGGACGAATCCAGCCTTCCCCGCCAAAAGGCACATTGGGATTGGACAGACGTGCAAGAACATAGCTCACCAAAAACAGGGCAGACAACCCAAAGGCTGTCATATTGGCCAAGCGGTGCCAGGCTACATTTTTCGCCTTGATCATGCCGAAGCCTACCAAGAGCAAAACGGCCGTACATCCGTTCAACACGGCATGAAAAAAGGGCAAACTCCTAAAGTTGGTATGGCCCCATTGGATTTTCCACTCCTCGGGCAGCAAAAACAGCAAGGCCACCACCACGGGTACCGCAATGGACAGGACAACGATGGTTGGAATCGCCCACGAATCGGTGGCGGGCTGGGTCGAATGCTCCTTGGGTGCTGACATGGTTTACTTTATTTCTTGCCCATTTTGTGGGCCCGGTACTCCTTCGCTAAAACGCGCAAATCGTCTACAAGTTCATCGGACTGGTGAGGACTGGTCAAATCGTATACCCCTTTTAACTGGCCCGACTCTTCCTCCAAGCGGCTCCGAATGTTCCCGTCCCAATCCAACAGCACGGCAGTCTGCGAGTGGGTAAACCCTCCCTCCGCTGCGTCGTCTTGCAAGGCAATGAGGTAATACAAGTTGGCCAAGCGGTAGGTCAGATCCCGGTCGCCTGTCAAGAACCACCATTTCTTGCTGTCTTGAACGCCAAAACGCTCGGCATACTGCTGGAGCACCTCCGGGGTGTCGGTTTCCGGATCTACGGAAATGCTTACAAACTGAACATCCTTGTAGGCCATCAAGCGGTCGTGTACCTGCTTGAGGTTCATGTTCATGGCCGGGCAAACGGTGGGGCAAGAGCTAAAGAAAAAGCTCAAAACCACCATCTTTCCTTTCAAACTGTCTTGGGTGATTACCCGACCGCGTTGGTCCAAAAAAGAAAAAGCAGTATCCGGACCCGGACCTACTTTTTCTAGGGTTCTGAAATGCACTTCACCGCTGAGAAGCACAGACAACAAGTAAACCGTCACCGGCACCACCAAAAGCAGCGCCAAGATCCATTTCTTACCGACCGCTGAAGGAAGTTGTGCCATCTTATGCCGCGTAAATCTGCGCGCCTTCCGCGATTAAAATGAAGGTGAGGTAAGGAATCAAAATCAAGACCGGCAGGTAGATGGTCCACTGCAAGAAGGTCTCTTCGTATTTCAAGTGCATGAAATACATCACAATGTAGGCGGCCTTGACCAAGGTCAAACCGATAAACACCAGGTTCAACAAGGAAGTTCCGGCCAATTGCACCAGCATGAACTCTGGCTTCACAATTCCCAACGCCACCTCAACGGCCGTAATGGCCAAAAGCAACCAAAATATTTTCCAAATCCAACCGGTGCCGGAGGGCTGTGCATGTGCTCCCATGATCGAGAATTAAACGAGGTAGAAGAAGGTGAAAACAAATACCCAAACCAAATCGACAAAGTGCCAGTAGAGACCAATTTTCTCCACCATACCGTACGTGCCGCGGCGCTCATACGTACCCAACAACACGTTGTAGAACAAGATGAAATTGAAAACAACACCGGAGAACACGTGGAAACCGTGGAAGCCCGTGATAAAGAAAAAGAAGTTCGCAAACAGCTTGTTCCCGTATTCGTTGCGGT
>JBIIBX010000131.1:0-4309 GCA_044239185.1 Schleiferiaceae bacterium
ATCCTCTACCAATGCAGCAATGTTTTTCCCTATTTGGACTTCTTCCGACGATAGCATTTTCGCATGCTCCCTTGCAACCGGAGTGTTGGTGTATACCACCGCATCCAACTCCCGCCAATGAATGACGCCATCGCCATGCGTACGAGGCACTTGGGGATTCACTTCTGCAAGGACGTACCGGGCGGACTCCAAGGCACCAACCTCAATATCCACGGACGTACCCAACGAGCAATAGCCGTGTGCATCGGGTGGCGAAACCGAAATCATGGCAACGTCTATGGGCAAAATACCCCGTCGAAAAAGCAGCGGCATTTCGCTAAGGAAAACGGGGATGTAGTCGGCATCCCCCGCTTGCACCGCAGACCGTACATTGGGCCCTACAAAGCACGCATTGTGGCGAAAGGAACCTGCAAACCGGGGTTCTACATACGGGGCAATTCCCTCCGTGTGGACATGTATCAACTCGACCTCACGCAGTTCTTCGGCACGGTTGCAGAGTGCTTGAATCAACGTTTGGGGCGCCATGGAAACGCTGTGGACAAAAACCCGTTGGAAGGATCGGATGGCTTTTACCGCATCTTCTGCGGTTTGCACTTTTGGGGCGGTTTTTCTGGGACGCATGGTTGGGAATAGATGCGCCAAAGGTCCCGCAGAGCCCACCGGAAAAAACTGACGTAGGTCACCTTTCCACCAGAAAGCCTAACCCTGTTGATTAAATAGTAAAACCTCCAAAAGGGGGTGCAACGAGCTTTAGGAACTCACAACTTCACAAAACGCCTTTTAACATTTTGATCGTCTATAGCGGTCAAAACATAGAGTCCCGCAGGAAGCGAGGAAACATCAAAGCGATTTGAACCGGATGCGGGGAATACAAAAGACTTTCCACTCAAATCGCTCACTGCGATGGTGGCGAATTCCCCCTCCCCAAATAGGACAAATTCACGATTGACTGGATTCTCGAATCGCAGTTCTAGCACTGTTTCATCCAAACCAGCTCCCGGGCCAAATTTGTATACCGTACGCAACAACACGGTACAACTGGAATCGTAAATCTGGTAGTTGATCAGTCCTTTGGTGATATCATCGTAGCCGTCAATCAACAGGGCTTCTATTTGGGCTGAGTCTATGTCACAAAAACAATTACTCAGCAACGAATAATTCATGTTTGTGTTGTTGCTCACATTGTAGGTGATGTTGCTGCAAATTTGGTTGTCATAAATCAGGGGACTGTCTTGAACGTTGGACACACCCGAGATGAGCAATCCACCCCAATTGCTATTGATCAGGTTGTTGTGAATATCGGCGTTCACCGATGCCTCCAACGCCAACTCGTTGTATAGGAATGAATTGTTAAAAATTTCACACGCGTAAGCGTATTGAATTGCTGTTGTATTGTCGCTAAACAGACAATTTTTAACGGTTCCTTTGTTCGGGTAATTGAGCGCCACTGCATTGTTCAAAAACTGACAATCCGCAACGTAGATGGAGTCAAATACGTTTGACGCGAAAGTCAGACCGACCTGATTGTCGATAAAATCGGAGTTGGTCAGGGTCAGTGCAGTGGCATATGCAAATAGGGATGTTGTATTGTCCTTGAATAAACAATTGTCAATTGCAAAGTACGACCAGCCGTACACTCCGACTTCGTTGTCGATGAACTGGCAGTTGGATAAGGCTACTGCATTGCCTACGGTTACCGCTTGGAAGCACCGTTTGAAGACGCAATTCGTGTATTGCTGGTTTGTCGGAAGGGTTTCGTAGGAGAGCGGGAAATGGGCATTGGAAATTTGAAAACGATCCGCATTAAGCACCCCGCCTTGGGAATTGGTACAAACAAATCCTTGCCAAGCAACCGTATTCAGGGTGTCGAAGAGCGGATAGACTTTAATGGGAAGATTATTGGTCCCAATGCAGTTGATTGTTCCCCGTGCTTCAATGTAGATGTTGCTACTTGATTGGTTGTTGATTTGAATTTCTACTCCCGGTTGAATGGTCAGTGTTTTGCCAGGAAAAACAACGATCGAGCTGTTTACGATATAGGGACTTCCCGCAAGCGTCCAGGTAGTGTTCTGATAGATTCCACCCGATACAGCTGTTTGAGCGATGGCCAACAAGGAATAGAGGCCCAGTGCGAACGACAGAATTTTTTTAACCATGGGGGATTTTAAGAATGCAAATTTCTATTCTAGGAACAGAAATTTACGTGAATGGTTCGGCTTTACTGGGGTATACCCGCAAATGTCGCCCCCTTTTGTGGAACGTCCCCATTGCGTAAACGTATTTTGGAGAGGCGCAAATAAAAAAAGCCGCCATTGCTGGCGACTTTTCGATTTTCGTAGCGAAGGGGGGAATCGAACCCCCGACCTCAGGGTTATGAATCCTGCGCTCTAACCATCTGAGCTACCTCGCCGAAACAGGGCGCAAAAATACATACCTTGAAGCACTCTCACAACCCCCCTATGAAAGTACGTTCTGGCCTGTTGCCCCTGTTTCTGCTCCTCATGGCTGCCGGATGGCTAACATTCCGCTCCGCGCCAGACTGGGGCGACGACTGGGCCCAGTACTTGGAGCAGGCCCGTTGGCTCCAACACCCGGATTCCCAAGTTCCCGTAGTTAAGTACCTCTACGATTCGTCCGTGGCCCTTTACGCCCCTCCTTTGTACCCATGGGGGTGGCCGATGGTCCTGGCCAGTCTCCCGAATTCCAATGCCATCCCGTTACTGCTTGTTTTTATTTATATAACATGGGGTATTCTGCTGTATTACTATATTTTAAATAGATCTAATTCTGTGCCGTTGGCCGGTTTTTGGGCTGCCGCTTGGGCCTTAACGCCTTACCTGATGCGGTTCAAATGGGAAGCCCTGTCGGACTTGCCCTTTGCGGCAGTCGTACTGGCCTATTTCCTTTGGATGCATAAGTTTGGTGGAGACCGGTTCAGACGATGGGGGGGAGTGGCCCTGGTGCTTTTTGCCCTTTTGATTCGGCCGCTGGGGTGGGCTTTGGTGCTCGGGGCATTGTTGGAATCCGTTGCCCGGAAAAAGCACACTTTTTGGCGAGACAACGCGCTTCATGTGCCCCTGATGGGAGGCTTTTTGGCACTGGGTGTTCAGTCCGCATTGCCGCATGTTTCCGGCCATTCGCTGTTGGTGTATGCTCCCCCGTGGCTTTTGGACGGTTTGCTGGACCGCGGTTTGTACTACCTCACCCAATGGAGAGACGTTTGGTCGGTGACCCATTCGTGGTGGCCGGGATTGGGAGCCCTTGGAGGCACGTGTGTTTTTGGACTGGTTCTGGGTTCGGCGGTTTACGGGGCCCTTGCTAAACAGCAAAATGAATACCATGCGGGCTGGGGATTTGTAGGGGTATATGGGGTGGCCTTGCTGCTGTTCCCCAATCAAACCCAAGGATTCCGCTACTTGGTGCCGTTGATACCGTGGTTGGTTCCGTACGCTCTACCCAAGAAAGCATCGCTTTTAGCAGCGGCATTTCTGCTTGTTCTCTTTGTTCCTGCCTGGGTCAGGGTGCACCGGGAGTCCCAATCCGTGGTTGTTGGGCCTGAAACAGCCAAGGCAAAGGAACTGTTTCGCGAAATTGCCAACCGGGTGCCGCGTTCCGACACCTTGGTAGCTACGCGGCCTCGGGCCCTGTCGTACCTCACCGAGAGGTACACCCTGCATGCCGAATCCCTGCCGGCCATTCAAAGCAACGCAAGACCCCACCGCTGGTGGGTTACGAGTCCCCTTTGGCCCGAAACGGCCGTGCCCCAGGGAGCTGTAGCCGTTTGGTCGAACGGAGATTTTGCACTTTTTTCATTTGAGACGTTGAATTCTCAGAAAGTGCATTAAATTGCAGACAATGGCCGAGAAAGTCAAATTGGAATTGGAGTTTCCGGTGCGGGCGTCCGCATCCATGCTCTACACCTTTCTGTCCACCCCTTCCGGGCTGGCAGAATGGTTTTGTGACGATGTGGAATCGCGTTCCGACCGATTCGTTTTTAAATGGGGCGATTCGGAAGAATCCGCCCAACTGGTCCGAAAACGCCAAGACACCTTTGTGCAGTTCAAATGGGAAGAAGATACCAGCGCCCAAAAGTTCTCCTTTGAATTCCGCATTGTGGTGGACGATATCACGTTGGATGCCACCCTGGTAGTTACGGACTACGTAGACAAATCCGACGAAAACGAGATGCGCATGCTTTGGAACAGCCAGATACACACCTTGCTCCACACCATAGGCGCCTAGTCTACGTTGTTGCCTGGACGGTGGTCTTGGGAGCTGCAAGTCTCTTTATGGGCTCTCGCTTGGAATG
>JBIIBX010000132.1:0-4295 GCA_044239185.1 Schleiferiaceae bacterium
TAAAACAGAACAGCGGGCCGGAGCCCGCTGTTTGATCCAAAACGACCGCGCAAGGGCGGACGCTCCGTTGTACGTGGATTAGGCTTTCACCAACTGCACATCGCCGTGCAACTTGATCTCGTCGGAAACCAACAAATTGCCGGCTTCGTTCACCACGTGAAAACTCAAGCCGAAGTCCTTGCGGTTGATGGCTCCGGTGAAGGTCAAACCGGCCTTGGTATTGCCCCAGGGATCAACCGCTACGCCCGCTAATTCCACTTTCAGGTGAACAGGCTTCTCAACGCCGCGAATGTTCATTACGCCGTGCACATGGAGCAGGTCGCCGTCTTTCTCCACGGAAGTAGAGGCAAACGTCAATTTGGGATGCTGCTCGGCATCGAAAAAATCGGGGCTTTTCAAGTGGCCGTCGCGGTCAGCGTTCTTGGTATCTACGCTGGCCACATCGGCTTCAAACGAAAAATTTGCATCGGAGAAATCGTCTGCCTCGGCAGAAATTTGGCCGTCGAACTGCGCAAAACGACCCGAAACGGTCGTAATCATGAGGTGACGGGCTTTGAATCCGATCTCGGTGTGGGTGGGGTCTAATTTCCAGGTTGCCATGGTGCTGAATTTTATTAAGGTTGTACAGAATTGATGTTAAAACAACGAAACAAAGGTACTCCTTGTTTTCAATGTTACAACATTGATAGATGCATTTTTTGCAAAACCGATTTTCTGTTACCTTGCAACAATGAAAAAAATCGACGCAGACTGGGGACTCCTCCTCCTTCGCTTGGGCAGTGGATTGCTCATGCTCCCCCACGGTTGGGGCAAAGCCGCAAAACTTTTTTCCGGCGAACCCATTGAATTCTTCAACTTTTTGGGATTGGGCGCCACCGCATCGCTGGCCTTGGTAGTGGTCGGGGAATTGGTTGCGCCTGTCTTGATTGCAGCCGGGGTCCTTACCCGTTGGGCCGCTTTTCCCGCTGCCTTTACCATGGCCGTAGCCGCCTTCTGGGTGCACGCATCCGACCCCGTTTCAGACAAAGAATTGTCCTTGCTTTATTTCACTGCGTATACGGCAATTTTACTGATGGGGCCTGGCAAATACCGGCTGGACCGGCTGTGGACGTCTGCGCGCTAACGCTCCGTGCTCCGGGCAACATCGCTGGGGAATATTCCTCTGCGTTTTTCCGGTAATGGCCCCCGAGACTGCACGCCACAGTCCTTCCTAAATTCGGACCCATTTCTCCCCTGCATTCAAGGAATAACTCCTCCTTTTGGGGTGTTTTTTGGGTTGCTATTGGCTTATTTTAAGACGATATGCAAAATTTTCTTGCCCAATCTCACGGAGGCATTTGTCGAAAAAAAAAGTACCTTTGAATTCGACCGCACTTATTTAGGTTCCTTTTTGCATGTTTGAAATTCGTTTGCGTGCGGTTTTCCGGATGCTTTTTCTTACCGGTTTGATGGCGGGAAGCGCTGCCGCACAAACCACCAAATCTACCCTTTGGTTCCCCAACCAGCCCATTCCTAATCGCTACCAAACGACGGACCAAGAATGGACGAATCGGTTTGCCAAATTGGACCAAGCCGCCTCGCTAACCGACCGCCAAATTCTTCAGGCAAAATTGCTTTCCCGGTACGCCACCCAGGAGGCTTTGCTGGACGGAAAATTGGCCTTTCACCACCCGGTACAATCCTATTTAAACGGGATCAAGAACCACCTGCTCCGGAACAAACCGGAATTGCGAGACAGCATCCACATTCACCTGGAAATGAATGCAGAACCCGGAGCCTTCATGAGCATTTCCGGCGATTTGCGGTTCACCACAGGTATGTTTAGCCGATGCATCTCCGAGGCCCAGGTCGCGGGAATCATCGCACACGAGATCATTCACTATTCGGAACGCCACAGCGAAAAATCCATCCGAAATCCATTTGGAAGCAACGACTCGGACAACGTTCGCATGGCTTCTTTTTCCACGCGGTACAGCCACAACCGGGAACTCGAAGCAGATACCAAGGCCCTGAACAGCTTTTTGAAAGAAAGCGGCTACCGCCTAAGCGATGTAGTGCCGCTTTTTGATCTCTTGGCCTACAGCTACCTTCCGCTGAGCGAAATCCCTTTTCCCTTTGAAGCTCTGGTTCCCTCCTGCATGGAGAACTACGCCGCTGCGTTCATCGAATCCCCCCGCCCCATCACCCCAAAAGAAAAACTGGACGACTCCCGTTCCACCCATCCCAATGCCTACCGCCGGCAAACCTCTTTTGCCAAAAAACTGGACGAAATTGGCTACCAAAAAGGGACGGGCGAAGGCTACATTGTGGGGACTGCCGAGCAATTCCGGGAACTCCAAGCCCAGGTCAAAAACCAAGAATCGTTTTTCAACGAAATCCAGCACAATTACCTGCACGTCTTGTACGAGGAAATGATTCAGCACCCCAACCAACCTACGTTGTTGGGCATGCACGCCTTGTGGTCGCTTACCACCCTCCGACTGGACAACAACTTCGACAAAGAAATTGGCCTTCATTCGGATTTTGAAGGCGAGATTTCCACCTTGCATTGGTTCTTAACCAACCTCCCCAAAAAAGACCTTGTACTCTTGGCTTTCCGACGCGCGGTGGAAACCCAAAAAGCATTCCCTACCAGCGAAATGGCCCAACGCATCGTCGCCAATTTGGCCGGCCAATCCAAGCGGCAATGGAGCCTCCAGCAGCTCCCATGGGAACATCCTGCGCTGTGTGGAACGACCGATACCGCAGAATTCGCAGCGTTGTACCGCCAAGGAATCAAGACCTCCACCGATGAAAAGTACTTTGCGTCCACTTCCCGGGTCGTCGAGGGAAAAAAGGCCAAGGACCGCAGCGTGAAGCTCCACTCTTCTACCCTGCTTCCGGTTTCCGTCTTTTTCAACGGAATCAGCGGACCGCTCATGAAAGACATGGCGAACGCGCGCGAGCGTCTGGAAAGCGATCTGCTGGTCGACTTGGAGGACCAACCTTTGGGCGCTTACTTGCCCTTTGAAGCTACGCGCATTCAGGCGGAACCTTCGCTCAGAAACCAGGTCTTGGCCATGGATTGGTGGGTGGACGACATGGCCTACATGACCAATTGGAATTCCACCATTTCCCTCTTTACCGACGAAGCCCAGCAATGGATCAGCCTGCTCAAAACCCAACGGATCAGCCGAATTACCTACGGCAGCCCCTTGTATACCGGCTTTTTGGTCACCTTTGACACAGATACGCAACGGGCGGTTGACGCCGTCCGTTGGCAATTTGCCTCTTCCAAAGCCGGCGCTGCCCAAATGGCCAAGGTGTGGTTGCAAACACTCGGCGAGCCCGCCGAATAATTAGACATGCGCCCCCTTCACTTCCCCATTCCCATGGACCACTCCTCCTGCCTTGCTCAACCGTTCTCCCGGGTGCGGTTTGTCGTTCAGAGCGCCCTATGGATCGTTTTGCTTGCAGGTGGATCCGCCTGTGCTTCCTTCAAAGTACAGAAAGACGCCTTCGTTTTTGTAAAGTCGGACCTTCCCTTGGAACTCGGAGACGAGCGCAGTACCGTGGGCGCCACCAACGAGTGGATGCCCATCTTCCAATTGGGCGACACCGACGCCAAAATCCTCATCAAGGCGGACAACCAAATACTGGACACCTTGGTCATTCGGCGCACCGTTCACCCCTACAACAAGGTACGCAAGGGAGTGGCCTTGGGTGCTGGTTTGACCCTAGCCGTTTTGTATTCCGGCTATTCCGACGACTGGGAAAAGAGGCGTTTTATTGCCCAACTGTCCAGTCTAGGCGGCTTCGCCTACGCAGTTGACTATTACACCGACCCCTATCCGGATCGGTTGAAACCGAACCAAACCATTAATTACAGCTTGCCCAACCAAAAGCGGGCGCGGTACGAGCAAATCATGGCCAAGGCCCGGGCAGTCGACAGCGCGAATGCCGAACGAAAACCCGCTCCAGAGCTCACCACGGTGGATTACATGCCCGCTTCGTTGCGGACCACTTTTGGATTGACCGCGGTGCCTTTGTCTTCGGCAAGCCAACCAAAAGAGGCTGCCGCACCAGATCCCGCGGCGAACCCCGCAACGGCCGTGGCGCCTCCCGCTGTAGGCAGTGCTTCCCCAGCCGCACCAGCCGCACCAGCCAAACCAGCCGCTCCGGCGCCAGGCACTCCCGTCCCCGCACCGTCCACCGTCCCCCCACCCGTGGTTGCCGCAGGCAACGCCTTGGTTCAATTAAAAAACACCGGAACCTTGCCCATTCGCGTTTACCTATCGGTGGAAAAAAGTTTCGTC
>JBIIBX010000133.1:0-4260 GCA_044239185.1 Schleiferiaceae bacterium
GGAGGAGTCGTTAAGTTTGTACCGCCCATGTCCATTCTTGACCATTTCTTAAACACCCCGCGGTATCAACCCTGGGAAAAGTGGGAAAAACAGTTGGACGCTGTACCAATCGAGTGGAAGAGAACCCAAGTTGGCACAAGCGTAGAAGGTCGGCCGCTTTGGGTCTATCGTCTGGGAGATGGACAAGTAACCCATCTGGCTTGGGCGCAAATGCACGGCAATGAGCCTACGGCAACCTGGTCGCTTCTGGAGATTATGAACCGCATAAAGTCCTTGCCTTCTGGTCAGTGCTGGGCACTTTTTCCCGTGGTTAATCCTGACGGTGCCAACCGATTTGAGAGGTTTAATGCACAGGGAGTCGACTTAAATCGAGACGCTAAGGAACGGACGCAGCCTGAATCCATTGCCCTTTGGAATTGGATCCAGTCCGAAAAACCGCATTCGGCTTTTAATCTCCACGACCAACGTTCTTGGTTTGGAATTCCTGAATCAACCCATCCCGCCACGTTTTCTGTTTTGTCCGCACGTGCGAATTCAGAAGGGATTGACACTCCCGCCACCCAACACGCCCGCGGAATTGCTGGCGCCTTGGCCTACTGGTTGGAGCAGCACACAAATCTACCAACGACCACATTTGATGACTCCTTTTATCCCGGGGCTTTTGGCGAGAATGTTCAAGCCTCAGGCATACCGGTGGTTTTGGTGGAGTCTGGAAGCCACCCCAGCGGGTACAACCGAATTCAACAGGCCCAGTGGTTGTCGGATGCGCTCATACATGTTTGGAGCACCGGTCAGGTTAACGAAGACCATTACAAAAGTCTCAGACAGGCCGAAACCGGCAGGTACGACGCCGTTGTGCGAAACTGGCCAATTTCGGATGCCCAGAAAGATGACGTTGCCTTATTGGCGGTCGAAATTATTCAACAGGCCGGACCTATTCTCTTTTGGGAGGTAGTAGACATTGGGGCGAAAACCCAGCTGACTGCTCCTTTTGACTTGGAGTACCAGGGGAAAGGTACCCACCCGATCTCGGTAGGAGACCGGATGGATAGCCATTCCATTCCTTACTGAACCTCGGGTGCAGGTTTTTTGAAGGTTTGCACCTCATCCGCCACAATTTCTGCCGTGTAGCGTTTGATTTCCTGGGCATCGGTATAGGAGCGGTGAACCAGTTTCCCGCTAAGCGCGAGGGCGTCTCCTTTTTTAACCTGCCCCCCTACATAATCACCGAGCTTGCCCCAGAACAGGACGGTATGGAACTGGGTCTCGTCCGCCCATTCCCCTTCGGAGTTCTTGTAGCGGTCGTGGGTTGCCACTTTCAGTTTGGCATTTGACTTTCCCGACTCAAAGGATCGTACCTCTGGATCGTTTGCGGCATACCCAATCAGGGTCGCTCTGTTTTGCATGTTGCTCATGGCACATTTGTTTTGGTTAGGATGCAAAGATTTCCCCGGTATTTGCCGGTATCCGGTACCAAACGGATGTACGTATTTACAGGGCTTTTCATCTTACAAGTATTTAATTAAATATTTAGTTTATAAAAACACTTTGAAATTTGTAAAATTTTTAGTTGTTTTGACCCATAATTAAAAACCCTTAACACAATGCATTTTTCAAAAAACCCCCATGCGGCACGGTGCACCTTTTGCCGCAAACCCATGACAGGAAGAGCCGATAAGAAATTCTGCGACGATGGATGTAGAAATGCCTACCACAACATGAAAAGCGGAGAATCCTACAATGCCACGCGAAAGATCAATCGTTTGCTCCGAGGAAACTGGGTTATTCTTAACGATCTTGTAGAGGTGGGAGAAGACAAAATCTCGCTCAATGAGTTGGAACGCTTTGGGTTTGATTCCCGTTTTGTGACCTCCATGGAAGTCCGCGATGATGGAACCATGATCTATGGACTGTACGACTTTGAGTTCATTAAGGACGTCGAAGGAGTCATTCGATTCCGGAGAGACCGTCGGTTTGACCCCAAGAACTACCGTTGATCGTTGGTGTAAGATGCTCGCGAAGGGGCTATCTGTAGAAGGGTAGCCCCTTTTTTGATTCCAACGTACCTTCGCCCTATGGAAACGCCTCGTTCGGTAGCAGTCATTGGGGGAGGTGCTGCAGGTTATTTTGCCGCTATTGCAGCAGCGGAAGCCAATCCAAATTGCCAAGTTGTTCTTTACGAGAAAAGCGGAGAGACTTTAGGGAAAGTTCGTATATCCGGAGGAGGAAGATGCAACGTAACCCATGCCTGTTTTTCGCCCCAAGAACTGGTTGGCTTTTATCCTCGAGGAGGACAGGAGTTGCTAGGACCCTTTCATCGTTTCATGACAGGAGATACCCTGGAGTGGTTTGCCGACCGGGGAGTGGAATTAAAGATCGAATCGGACAACCGAATTTTCCCGGTTACCAACCAGTCCCAAACCATTATTGATTGCCTGGAAACCTTTGCGGAACGGGCCGGTGTTATGGTCAAAACAAGGCACGGCGTTCAGGCAGTTGAGCCCTTGGATTTAGGGCGCTGGCGCATTGTTTTTGACGAAGGGGGAGACCGGGAATTTGACGCGGTTCTATTGGCCCCCGGGAGTTCCCGAAAAATGTGGGATTTAATACGCAAATTGGGGCATACCATTGTGGCTCCTGTACCATCGCTATTCACGTTTGTCGTTAAAGATATTCGCATATCGGGTTTGGAAGGCATTTCGTTGGACCGAGTCCGGCTGTCCATTCCCCAGGCGGGCTGGGAATCAGAAGGCCCGTTTTTAATTACGCATGTGGGAATGAGTGGCCCGGCTGTTTTGCGGCTTTCTGCTTTTGCAGCAAGGTGGATGGCAGAGGCCGGATACCGATTTTCGCTGGAAGTTAATTTTGTCCCGGATCACGAGGTGGACTCCTTAATGGACTACCTCAATGGACTCCGCAAGTCATTGGAATTTCAACGTCGGAAACTAACAACCAATCCGGTGTTGGGCATTCCCTTGCGCTTGTGGAAAAGTTTGTGTGCGGCGGCAAAAATCCCCGATTCCTTTACGTGGTCGGATGCAGGAAAGCCGCACTTGAGAAGACTTTCTGAACAATTGACCCAGGCATCGTTTGCCGTATCGGGCAAGAATACGTTCAAGGACGAATTTGTCACGGCAGGAGGCGTCGAGTTGGCTGAAATTGACTTTAAGACGTTTGGGAGCAGGCTGCTGCCCAATCTCTATTTAGCGGGCGAAGTGCTGAATATCGACGCAGTTACAGGAGGATTCAATTTTCAGGCCGCCTGGACAGGGGGATGGATTGCGGGGCACGCCATGGCGCACCGCCCTGTGGAATAAAAAAACGACCCTTTGCTATTTATATTGGAATTGCTATGTAATTTAGCATTCTAAAACAATGGCACCGTGTTTCACTTGCATTTAAAGACCCTGCGCAAACAGCGAGGCTGGACGCAGCAGCAGTTAGCCGACCGTATTGGCGTTAAGCGCTCCTTGATTGGTGCGTACGAAGAGGGGAGGGCGGAGCCCAAATTGGACACCCTTCGCCACCTAGCAGTTGCCCTGGAAGTCCCTATGGACATTTTATTGAATGGGCCGGAGGGGCAAGCGCTTCCCGATCCCGCGCGAAAAGCCCGCCTGTCCGGCTCCGCCCTTCGGGTGGTGACTGTAGCGGTGACCGACAACGGAGAAGAAAAAGCCAGCTTGGTGCCGATGAAGGCATCAGCAGGCTATTTAGGAGGCTACGGCGATGTGGACTTCATGGAGACCTTGCCCGCATTTTCATTGCCCTTCCCCGAACTGAAAGGACAGGTTACCCGACGGGTGTTTCAAATCCAAGGAGACAGCATGCTTCCCATTCCATCGGGATCGTATGCGGTAGGCCGTTATGTGCAAGATTGGTCCGGTATCGCTTCAGGAACGCCGTGTATTGTCATTACCCAAAACGACGGCATTGTGTTTAAGCGGGTGTACAACCGCTTGGCGGAAGGAGGTTTTCTGGAGCTGGTGTCCGACAACCCCTTGTTTTCGCCCTTTGTGGTTGGCCCCGAGGAAGTACTGGAAATTTGGCAGACCGAGGGGGTTTTTCGATTCGATTTGGATCCGCCTACCGACAGCCGTTTAGGCGTCGCGCAAAAGCTGGATGCCTTGCACAAAGAAGTAGAAGGTTTAAAGTCTTGGTGGAATCAGACCACAAGTAAAAACTAAAAACCGAGATGGAGCGCTCCGTTTTACACATGGACCTGGACACTTTTTTTGTGTCGGTAGAGCGCTTGTTGGACAC
>JBIIBX010000134.1:0-4258 GCA_044239185.1 Schleiferiaceae bacterium
AGTCGCCAAATTGGGCTTCCCAAATGGTGAGTGTTTCCGGACTGGCCAGGGCGTATCCGTAGTCAAATCCCAAGACGGCGTATTCGCTCAGGTGGGAGTTGTAAATGGCAAAACGCCCTTTTTTGCCGGGGACGGCGTCCACCAAGCACACTTCCTCCTCGGAATCTTCCAGTTTGAGGATGGCGTGGCGGTGGGAGAAGGTGCCGCGTTCTACGTCTTCGCCGGAAATCCGGACGTTGTATCCTTCGCGCACCAGGGTGCCGTAGGCCAGCATCTCGCCCAGTCCCCAGTCGATGGAGTCGGCGTCAAAAAACATCCGACGTCGGTCTTCAATAAGACGGGCGGCCTTGTTGAAAAACTTCTTCCCTTCGGGCAGTTGGGTGAGCGCCTGAGCCACTTGGGCCAAATCCGACGCGGAGTACGTGGTATCAACCGGCTTGAAGGAGTCGCCGTGCCGTGCGGGCGGATAAGGGGTCCACTCGTCCAGCATGAACGGCGTGATTACGTTTTTTTGGATGGTCTTGGCCTCCGAAAAATCGCCTTCCAGCATGGCCCGGAACTCCGACTCCATCTCCTTGACCAAGGTGGCTTCTACCTCGCCCTGGGCAATGAGTTTTTGGTTGTAAATCTCCCGCGGATTGGGGTGGCGGGCAATCTCTTTGTACAGCAACGGCTGGGTGAAACGGGGCTCGTCGCCCTCGTTGTGGCCGTACTTGCGGTAGCACAACAGGTCGATAAATACGTCGCGCCCAAACTTCTGGCGGTACTCGACGGCAAAGCGCATGGCGTGCACGCAGGCCTCGACGTCGTCGCCGTTCACGTGCAAAACCGGAGCCAAAACGGTCTTGGCCACGTCGGTGCAGTAGGTGGACGAACGGGCGTCCAGGTAGTTGGTGGTAAAGCCGACTTGGTTGTTGATCACGAGGTGGATGGTGCCGCCGGTGCCGTAGCCGTCCAGGCGTTCCATTTGCAGCACTTCGTACACAATGCCTTGGCCGGCAACGGCTGCGTCGCCGTGGATCAAAATGGGCAACACCTTGCTGCGGTCCATGCCGTAGTCCGTGTTTCCTTTAGCGCGGGCAATGCCTTCTACGACGGGGTCCACCGCTTCCAAGTGCGACGGGTTGGGCGCCAAATTCAGCTTGATGGGCAGTCCGTTGAAAAGCGTTTGGGTGGCGGTGTGGCCCAGGTGGTACTTCACGTCGCCGTCGAAGCCGTCGTGGCCTTCGGCCTCAAATTCCTTGCCTTCGAATTCCGAAAATACCAACTTGTGGGGCTTGCCGAACACGTTGGTAAGTACGTTGAGGCGGCCGCGGTGGGCCATGCCCAGCACCACTTCCTGTACCCCGCGCTCGGCGGCCCGCTGCAGCAAAAAGTCCAGGCCGGGAATCAGCGCTTCGCCTCCTTCGATGGAGAAACGCTTTTGGCCCACAAATTTGGTGTTCAAAAAGCCCTCAAACGAGACGGCTTGGTTGAGTTTGTGCAAGATTTGGCGCTTCTCCGCCAGGCTCAGAACAGGGGCGTTGTCGTTCTGGTGGATGAAATTTTTGACCCAATCCAAGACCTCGGGCTGCCGGTTGTAGGCGTATTCCACGCCAATGGAACGGCAGTAAATGGCTTCCAGGTGGGCAATGATCTCGCGCAACGGAGCCGGTCCGGGCAGGCCCACTTCTGTGGCTGCCGCGAAGGAGGTTTCCAAATCCGAGGCCGACAAGCCAAAATTTTCGATGGCCAACGTGGGTTGGTAGGTGCGGCGTGCACGCACCGGGTTGGTGGCCGTGAAGAGGTGGCCGCGCGTGCGGTACCCTTGAATCAGGTTGAGGACCTTGAATTCGGCGCGCACCGCGTCGGGCAGAACTCCCCCTCCGGAAGCAGAGGGTGCGGATGGGGCAGACGCAGCGGACGATGGGCCGCCATGCACCTCGGCGTAGACTTCTTCCAGTACTTCTCCGTAGTCGGAGCGGGAAAAATCATACCCTTGGAAAAAGGCACGCCAACTGGGCTCCACCGCATCGGGGTTTGCCACGTATTGCCGGTAGAGGTCGTCGATAAAATCGATGTGGGCACTGCCCAAGAAGGAAAATCGGTCCATGGAAGGCCTGAAATTACGCTGCAAAGGTACGCCAGAACGGCGTCGGACCGGTTAAAATTTGCGCTCCCAAATGGCCTGGGCAAAGGCGCGAAGCCCGGTTTCGCCCAAGCCGGATTGGTTCAAGGCTTCCAAAGCGTCGGCAAAGTGCTTGGCCCGTTCGTCTTCCACCGAAGCGCGGACGCCGCTGGTCTCCAGCAAGGCGCAGAGGGTCTGGACTTTGGCTTCGGGATCCACGTCGGGTTGGAGCCACGGACGCAGGGCCTCGGGTGCTGCGTTCTGCAGGCGCAAAAAGAGGAGGGTCTTTTTGTTGGCAAGGAGGTCGCCCCCTACTTGCTTCCCTACCGCGCCGGGTTCGCCGAAGGCGTCCAGAAGGTCGTCGTGGATTTGGAAGGAGGTCCCCAGGGACAGCCCAAACCGGTAGAGCGCCTCGCTGCGCTCGGCGCTTGCCCCTGCCACCAGCGCTCCCAGCTGCAGGGCGCAGCCCAGCAATACACTGGTTTTGTACTGAATCATTCGGAGGTAATCCTCCTCGCGGATGCCGTCTTGGGTTTCAAATTCCATGTCCCACTGCTGGCCTTCGCAGACTTCCAACGCGGTGCGGTTGAACACCTGAAGGGCAGCCGGAACGACGTCCGATGGCAGTTTGGCCAAGGATTGGTAGGCCAAAACCAGCATGGCGTCTCCGGAGAGGATGGCGGTGTTGGTGTTCCACCGGGTGTGCACGGTGGGCTTTCCGCGGCGCAAAGGCGCCGCGTCCATAATGTCGTCGTGGATCAGGGAAAAATTGTGGAAGAGTTCCACCGCGTGGGCGGCGGGCAAGGCGGCACGGGGATCAGCGCCGCAGGCTTGGGCACCCAAAAGCACCAACACGGGGCGCAACCGTTTGCCGCCCAGTTCCAGCAGGTAGCGCTGGGGGGCGTACAGCCCGTCGGCCGGGCCATTCAGTGCGGGGCCCGCGAGTTCGTGGGCCAGGTAGTCCCCATAAAGCTGGGTAAGCGCTTCCAAGTGCTGCATGCTTCTCTAACCTTTATCCCAGCAAACGGTTCAAATATTCCCCGTAGCCGCTTTTCAGCAGGGGCTGGGCCAAGGCGGCCAGTTGGGCATCGGTAATGAATCCTTTGCGCCAAGCTACTTCCTCGATGCAGCCTATTTTCATGCCTTGGCGTGCTTCAATCACTTGGACGTACTGGCCGGCTTGCATCAGGCTGTCGAAGGTGCCGGTGTCCAGCCAGGCGGTGCCGCGGTCCAAAATGGCGACGTGCAGGTTGCCCTGGGCCAAGTAGGCCTTGTTGACGTCGGTGATTTCGTACTCGCCCCGGGCGCTGGGAGCCAGGTTGCGGGCAATTTCAACCACCCGGTTGTCGTAAAAATACAGGCCGGGGACGGCGTAGTGGCTCTTGGGGTGGGTGGGCTTTTCCTCGATGCTCAGGGCCACGCCGTGGGCGTCGAATTCGACTACGCCGTAGCGTTCGGGGTCGGATACGCGGTAGGCGAAGACCACGCCGCCGTCGGGATGCACGCTGCTTTCCAGCAGGGCGCCCATGGCGGAGCCGTAGAAGATGTTGTCGCCCAATACCAGAGCCACGGAATCTTGGCCGATGAAGTCCGCGCCCAATACAAACGCTTGCGCCAAGCCGTTGGGTTCGTGCTGCACGGTGTATTCAAAGCGGCAGCCCAGCCGGGAGCCGTCGCCCAGCAATTGGCGAAAGAGCGGAGCGTCGTGCGGGGTGGTGATGATCAGAATTTCCCGGATTCCGGCTTCCAACAGCGTCGAAAGCGGGTAGTAAATCATGGGTTTGTCGTACACGGGCATGAGCTGCTTGCTGACGCTCAAGGTGAGCGGGTGCAGCCGCGTGCCGGAACCGCCGGCGAGAATGATGCCTTTCATATGAGAGAATTGTATTGGTTGGGTGTGCCACAAAGATACGAGCACGGGAATAGGTCATCTACCCTTCTGAAGAACCCATAGGTATAACTGTATTCTTTCGAAGATCCAGAAGGATTTGCAACCCCAAACTCTCAATGCGCAAGGAAACGGTGTTCCCCCGAATTTCCTCAATCTGCGCCTCTTTCCCCATCAGCGCCCCGTTTTCCACGCGCACCCGGTCTCCGGCGCGCAAGGGTTCCACCTGAAATTCTGCCTCCGGAAAGTCGTTCAGCCATTTG
>JBIIBX010000135.1:0-4227 GCA_044239185.1 Schleiferiaceae bacterium
GAAATTGACGCCGCCTTTCAATGGGGCTTTTTGGCGGGGTTGACCACAACCCCCACTTTTATGCACCGCGAGGGGATTACCGACGTGGATGCCGCGGTGGTGGCCCTGTCGCAAAAAGTGCCCATCCTGCAAATTGAGGCATTGGGACAAACCGCCGATGCCATTGTGGCCGAAGCCTACCGGCAGGAGGCTTTGGGACTTAAGCGGGACCAAACCGTGTACAAAATCCCCGTTTCGCTGGAAGGGGTTAAAGCGTGCAAAAAATTGACGAGCGAAGGCTTTTTGGTCAATGTGCACTTGGTCTACACGGTGCAACAGGCCTACATGGCGCTGAACGCCGGAGCCACCTACGTTTGCCCGCTGGTAGGACGGCTGCAGGACCAAGGCACCGATGCCCTGGCCCTTGTGTCCGACTGCGTGGACGTCGTAGACCGTTATGGGTACGACGCCAAAATCATGTTTTCCTCCGTTCGCTACCCGGAACACGTGCGAAACGCCCTCCAAGCCGGAGCCCACGCAGTTACTGTCCCCTACAAAATCCTCACCCAACTGACCCAGAACCATTTCACCGAGCTGGGCACCAAGCAGTTCGAGGAACACACCCGCTTGGTTTCTTTGCGCGTTGCCGAAGTCATGCAAACGCCGCCCCCCGTGGTGAGCGCCCAATTGGCTGTTTCCGACGCCTTACTCCCCATGAACCTTGGCGGACTCGGCGCAGTGGCCTTGATCGATGCCTCCGGACGGCCGGTGGGCGTGTTTACCGACGGTGACCTGCGCCGGTTGATGGAGCGCGAAGGCGCCAACGGGTTGCAAAAACCCCTGGACGCTTGGGCGCAAAACGCCCCGCGTACCGTGGAGGCCAGCGCTTTGTTGCGGGAGGCCGCAGACGTCCTCAAGTCGGCCCAAGTGGACCAACTCATCGTTGTGGAAGGCGGTGCAGCGGTAGGCATGCTGGACATTCAGCACGTCTTGGGATAAGGGAGTTCTCTCCCTTGTGCGCTTCCGTGCGGCGAATGAAACAAAAAAGGGGTGCCTCAGCGAGGCACCCCTTTTTTGTTGGGATAAAAAACGCCGAACCTACTTGGCCACGCTCACCGCTCGCATTTCGCGGATTACGGTTACCCGAACCTGGCCGGGGTAAGTCATTTCGTTTTGGATTTTTTGCGAAATGTCGAAAGCGATGGTGGACGCTTCTGCATCGTTGACGCGCTCGGATTCTACCATCACCCGCAGTTCTCGTCCTGCGTGGATGGCAAAGGCCTTGCTGACGCCTTTGAAGCCCATGGCGACCTCTTCCAATTCTTTGAGGCGCTGCATGTAGGACTCCGCTTGCATGCGCCGCGCACCGGGACGAGCGCCGCTGATGGCGTCGCACACTTGCACAATGGGCGAAATCAACGAGGTCATCTCAATTTCGTCGTGGTGGGCCCCAATGGCGTTGCACACGTCTGGTTTTTCACCGTATTTCTCCGCCATTTGCATGCCCAGGATGGCGTGCGGTACGTCGGTTTCCTCAAAGGGCACCTTGCCAATGTCGTGCAGCAGTCCGGCGCGTTTTGCAATTTTTGGATTGAGTCCTAACTCGCTGGCCATAACAGCGGAGAGCTTTGCCACCTCGCGTGAGTGTTGAAGCAAGTTTTGGCCGTAGGAGCTGCGGTACTTCATCCGGCCTACCATGCGGACCAATTCCGGATGCAAGCCGTGAACGCCCAATTCAATGGTGGTGCGCTTGCCCAATTCGATGATTTCTTCTTCGATTTGCTTGCGCGTTTTCTCTACCACTTCTTCGATGCGGGCCGGATGGATCCGCCCGTCTTGCACCAAACGGTGCAACGAGAGGCGCGCGATTTCGCGACGGACCGAGTCAAAGCAAGACAGAATGATCGCTTCGGGCGTGTCGTCTACAATGATTTGAACGCCGGTAGCCTCTTCCAAGGCGCGAATGTTTCGACCTTCGCGGCCAATGATGCGGCCTTTGACGTCGTCGTTGTCGATGTGGAAAACACTTACAGCGTTCTCCGATGCTTGTTCCGTGGCGATGCGCTGGATCGTTTGAATAACGACTTTCCGGGCTTCGTTGTTGGCGGTGAGCTTGGCTTCTTCCAAGGTATTCTGCACAAACGAAGCGGCCTCGGTACGGGCTTCGGCACGGATGGCTTCCAGCATCTGAGACCGGGCTTCGTCGGCTGTAATGCCCGACAACGATTCCAATTTTTCCAATTGCAAGCGGTGGTTCCGTTCCAAATCCTCGGAACGTTTTTCGTTGGCTTCCAGCTTGCGCTGCAGGGCCTCTTCCAAACGCTTGACTTCTTTCTCCGCCCGACGCACTTCTTCTTGTTGGCGGTGGAAATCGTTCTGCGATTCGCGCAGCCGGTTCGATGCTTCGGTAATCTTGGCATCCCGCTGGCGGACTTCTTTTTCGTGGGTTTCTTTGAGTTCCAAGAACCGTTCTTTGGCCTGGAGCATTTTGTCCCGTTTGATGGCTTCCGCTTCTTGGGTGGCCTTTTCCACAATGCCGGCGCCTTTCCGCACAGCCATGCGCTGAGACAGGGCATAACCGCCTGCACCGCCGGCGATCAATCCAATTAAAACATACATTACTACCATGGAGGCAACTTCGATTAGGTTAAAAAAAACCGCACCGGCGAGTTGTCTAAACCGCGAGGAGGCAAGCGGGGAGGCGCCTCTACCGATTCGAGCTACCTGGCAAGCAGGCGTGCACTAGGCGGTTGACAGACACCCCCAAAGACGTGACTGTTCGGTTTAGCAATGCGACCGGTGCGGAAAAGGTTTGCTTAACGCAGCGCCTCTGCCAATCGATTGTTCAGGATTTCCAGTGTTTTTACCGTTTCCGATTCCGAATTTTGCTCCCCCGACCGCAAGGCCAATACCTGGTTGGTCATTTGGAGCGCACACATGGCCAGGGCATCTTGTTTGTCCTGGACCGCATATTTTTCTTCAAAACGCGAAACGGCATCTTGAATCAAGGCCACCGCCTGGCGCACCCGCTCCTCTTCACTGCGTGCAATGGTAAGGGGGTACACCCGCTGGGCGATGTTCACTTTGATTTTTAACTGGTCTTCCACGATCATCAACCGAAATTATGCATTGAGCCGTGCCAAGCACGTGTTGATTTCCCGCACCCATTCGTTGATTTTGGCTTTCAGAGCAGCCCGATCTTCTAAGGACCCGCCCGCTCCTTGGGCCAAACGCAACCGTTCGTTCTCCGACTGCAAGGTTTTGGCATCAGACGCCAACTGAGACAACCGTCCCTCGGTTTCCGATACCAAAGCCGACATGCGTTCCAACTCCGCAACCGCCACCCCATAGCGCTCCAACAGCGTATCCAGCTGCTGAAGAACGTGTTGGGAGAGGGGCTCGGTGTTGGACATGGTCAAAGCTCGAATTTTACAAAGATAGCAAATCTTCGGCGTACCTTACGTCCTGTGAATGCTCGGTTTTTACCCTTTCTTGTGGCGGGATGCGCGGCCGTTTCCTTGTGGGGCCAATCGCCTCAAAATCGGCCCATTGCATACCCTCCCCTGGCCCCACCCCTCTTTGTCTCGGGCACCTTTGGGGAGTTGCGAAACAACCATTTTCATGCCGGAATAGATCTTCGAACCAACGAGGAAATTGGAAAACCGGTGTTTGCGGTGCAAGAAGGATTTGTAAGCCGCATCAAGGTCTCGCCCATCGGGTACGGCCTGGCCATCTACCTGGATCACCCTTCCGGGCACACGTCGGTTTATGCCCATTTGGATCGCTACGACGGCGCCGTTGCCGCGTGGGTGCTGCAGGCCCAAATGAAAAATCGGTTTTGGGAGTTGGACACCCTCCTTCCCCCGGGACTTTTGCCGGTGCAGGGAGGCGAGCGCATTGCGACCAGTGGAAATTCAGGCGGGTCTGCAGGTCCCCATGTCCATTTTGAACTGCGGGAAACCCAATCCGAACATCCCTTGAACCCCTTGCTGCACGGCTTGGAAGTGGTGGATGAATTGCCGCCTGTCCTTCGTGCACTCTACTTCCAGGACGCGCTTGGAACCCGCAAACAGGTGCCTGTAGGAACACCCGAAGGCCGCAGGCTGTTGGACACGGTTTCCTTTGCGGCGCCGCTGGGCGTGGTGCTGGATGCCGAAGACCTGATGCAACCCAACGGACCCAAAAACGGGGTGTACAGAGCGGCGCAAAAGACGTCCAATGCGATGCCCTTCGCTTATTGCTTTGACT
>JBIIBX010000136.1:0-4224 GCA_044239185.1 Schleiferiaceae bacterium
GCCGCAGGGCAATTCCCCCGACTCACCAACCGGTATGCTCCCCTGTTTAAGCTCATGGAAAAGCATGGCCTGGCCTGGACCATTGCCCTCCTTGGATTTCGCGTAGCGCCCAGCCAGTTGATTCACCCGTATTTGCTTGTGGTTGTGGGCGTTTTTATTGGATTTTGGTTTCTCAGCCGAAAACTGGCCCCGTTGTTTGGCTTAAAATCCGAAGCCGGATGCCTGGTCTCCTTTGGAACCACCGTGTGCGGTGCAACGGCCGTTGCCACCGCTGCCCCCCTCCTCCAAAAGAAATCATCCCTGACCTCCGGAGAAGTAGGCGCCGCCGTAGCCACGGTGAATTTCTTGGGAGCTGCCGGCATTGTCCTTGTTCCCTTGCTGGCAAATGCGCTGGATTTTAGTCCTTTGCAAGGAGGTGTGCTTGCGGGAGGAACCTTGCACGCAGTAGGACAGGCGCTTGCGGCCGGTTTCGCCCTGGGCGAAGAGGCGGGCCAGTGGGCCACGTTGGTAAAAATGAGTCGGGTAGCTTTGCTCATCCCGCTGCTCTTCTACTTGAACGTTTTGGTTCAGAAAAAAAGCGTGAACGAATCCGCCGCCCCGCTCTGGCAAACCGCGAAAAACATGTGGTTCATTGGAGCTTTTGTCTTGCTGTCTGGACTGCAATTGGCCATCGATTGGCCCGACGCCCTTCAAAAAGGGGCCGGTTTGGTCGAGAAATTTGCGTTTTGGGTCGCCCTCTTTGGCATGGGAACGTCCATTCGATTGTCGGATCTCTGGAAAAACGGAGCAGCCATTGTCGGATTTGGTGCCCTTCTTTTTGCGTTGAACGTGGCCTTGTGGGTGGCCGTGCTGGTGTGGATTCCTGCCTGATGGGCACTGGTCTCTTTTCCTTTCCTGGAATGCACACAGCTTCAAGCGGCAGGATGGAGCGTCCGTAAAAGTTCGTTGTACCTTCACCCCATGACAATGCGCTGGCTCCACTGGACCACGGCCTTCCCCCATGTGGAAGACCCGCAAAACGGCTTGTTTGTGGCGAATGCGCTCCAAGCGCTATCCGATGTAGACCACCGAATCCTTCACGTGCGGGGAACCGCAAAAAAAGGGACCGCCCCCCTTCCCAAGGGACCGTGGAACGGCATTCGAATCGATTCTCCTGGGGGCTGGACCGGCTTGCAGTGGAAACGCCGGGTTTTGAACACGATGCACGACCCGGTTGACGCATTGGTGCTGCACATGCCCAATCCCGATGCCCTCCCAGCCGTGTTCTGGGCGAAAAAGCAGGGAATTCCGGTTTTTATTGTGGAACACCGCTCGGCGTGGATTCGGAAGTTTTCGGAAAAATCGGCTGCATACCGATTGGCAATGAAGGGACTTTTCCAATGGGCCGACGGCATCGCAGTTCCCTCAGATGCCCTTGCCCGTGCGCTTCGGGAGGCGGGCATTTCGCGCCCTATCGCTTCATTGGGAAATCCCCTGCCCCTCCCCGCCTCCCGAAAACGAACCGCCGGAAGCGCCCATCGCTTTGGGCACTTGGGGGACAGCATCGGTTCGATCAAGGGGCAACCGTCGCTTTTGGCCGCTTGGGAAATCCACGTAAAGCACTTCCCCAGCGACACGTTGGAAATCTGCGGCGACGGTCCAGACCGAGCGGCGTGGGAGCAGGCATGGGGCCCCGTTCCCGGCTTGACCTTCTTGCCCGGCACCCCGCACGGGGAGGTTTTGGACCGCATGCTTCGTTGGGACACCGCTGTGGTGAATAGCCCTGTGGAAACATTTGGATTGGCTGCCGCCGAAGCGCTGGACCGCGGATGCACAGTGCTCAGCACCCGCAACGGCGGGATGGTAAGCTGGGGCGAATCGATTCCGGCCCTTTACTTCCGCCCAGGGGAATCGGGGGACATCGACGACTTGGTTGCTGCCTTGGCGCACATGCGTTCAGCGCAGGGACCGAGGCCGCTGTCTCCCGACGAAGCGGATACGTTTTTTGCACCGCTGCGGCCAAACACGTGGGCACGGGACTTTCAAAAGTGGATTGCCGAGCAAAGTTCCAAGAAGCGGAAGTAAGTCCGCGCCCCCCCTTGGGACGTCCGCCTAACGCAGGTCCATAAGCGAGGACACCCCCACCATGCGCGGGCTCACCAGGGCCTCGGCGTGGGCTACCCCAATCTGCTGGCCCCAAACCGCCGTGCGGGAAAGGACCTGGTCCAAAAATCCTTCGGACGACAGGACTGTTTCGGGTTCTTCGCGGGTAGGGTCGTAGAACTGGGAAGAAAAAGCCTTTATGGCTTCCATTTTTACCGCTTCAAAACCGGTAATATCGACCGCGAAGCTGGGCGTTAGGTCGTAAAATTGGATGTAGTGGTATACCTGTTCGGGGCGCCAGGGTTCTTGCGGAGCGCCCTGCCAGGTCGTTTCGATTTTTCGGAGCCCGGCGTAAAACCACGATTCCAAAGCCAGTTGCGCACCCCGTCCATGGTCCGGATGACGGTCCGACGGGGCGTTAATCAGCAAAATACGGGGACGAAAACGCCGAATTTGTTCGATGACCAGAAGGCGATGCGCGTCGTCCACAAGAAAGTGACCGTCCTCCATGCCCAGGTTGTGGCGTGCAGACAGCCCCAAAATGCGCGCGGAGGCCGCTGCTTCCGAGCGACGTTCTTCCACCGTACCCCGGGTGCCCAACTGGCCCTCGGTCAGGTCTAGGATTCCCACCCGCTGCCCTGCGGCGGCGTGTTTCGCTAATAGGCCCCCGCAGCCCAACTCCGCATCGTCGGGGTGGGCCGCAATGGCCAGGATGTCCAGTGTTTCATTCATCGTATTTCGCTCACTTGCCTGCGGCAAAGGAACGAATTCTTCCGCCAAGGGGCGAGCTGGTAGACAAAAGACTTTCCACCCACTGGCCGTTTTCGTCGATCAGGAACTTGTGGAAATTCCAACGCACTTCGGCATTGGAAACCCCATTTTGCTCTTTTTGGGTCAACCAGGCGTACACCGGATGCTGGTTGGCCCCCTTGGTCGCGACCTTGGTCATCATGGGAAACGCTACGCCGTAGTTCTTTTCGCAAAAAGAAGCCACGTCGGCATTGCTGCCCGGCTCCTGCTGGCCAAAATCGTTGGACGGGAAGCCCAAAATGACAAATTTGGAGGTGTCCACCAAGCCCCAAAGCTCTTGCAGCTCCTTGTACTGGGGCGTGAAGCCGCATTTGGACGCGGTGTTAACAATTAAAACGCGCTTTCCGCGGAGAGTGGCAAAATCAAAGGTGCCGCCGTCCAGCGTTTCTACTTTAAAGGAATAAAAGTCCACAGGTGCTGGGGTTGAAAGGGATTCGGTTGCGCGCTCTTCCGGTGCTGCCGGTTGGGCACAGGCGGAAAGGGAGAGGGCCAGTGCCAAACCCAAAAAGAAGGTTGTTTTCATCTAACAAAGAACGCCTAACGGTCGCAAATGTTCAAGCCCCCACCCGTACCTTTGAAACGTGAAAACGCAGAACCCCCTGCTACGCGCCATTCAACTGGAATGGGCCCTGGAGTTCCGGCAAAAATCTGCCTTTGCGGCGGCTTTGCTGTTTGTGGCGGGCTCTGCTTTTTTGGCCTCCAAAACCTATGCCGGCGTTCCGCCTTCCAAAGCCTGGAATGCTTTGCTGTGGGTGGTCCTTTTGTTCAGCGCTTTGCATGCCGCCACCCGCAGTTTTGCCGGCGTTCCCCCTGCCCGTTGGTGGCTTATTGGGCAATGGATTCAACCGGTGCATTGGCTGTGGGCCAAAGCGTTGGTTACTTCGGTGCAGCTGGTCGTATTGGGATTGAGCAGCTTGGGGCTGTTTGCCCTGTTGCTGGGCCTCCCGGTTGGTAATGTGTCCGGTTTTGTAGCCACCGTTGTTTTGGGCAGCGCCGGACTTTCCGGTGTACTGACGACCACCGCTGCCATTGCGGCCCAAGCCGACTCCCGCGCCAGTCTTATGGCCGTTTTGAGCATTCCTCTGCTTCTCCCAACGTTGGCGACCATCCAACGTGCTTCCACCCTGGCCGTAGCGGGTTTGCCGTGGTCCGAGTTGTGGATGCCATTGGGTTCTATCGCCCTCTTGGCCGCGGTCCCTGCTGTTCTTGGCACCCTTCTTTTCCCCTACCTTTGGAAACCATGAAAAACGCTTGGAAATACCTGGGCTTGGCCCTGGTGGGCTACAGCCTTTTGGCGGGCATTTTGTCCGACGTCCCCCGGTTGCCCATTGT
>JBIIBX010000014.1:0-16285 GCA_044239185.1 Schleiferiaceae bacterium
AACAGGCTAAAAAACGTAAAAAATACCTGAAAAAGGGCTGCCAGTCCCGCATTTCTGCGGTACGGAGCCGCGTAAGCCAACACGCGCCAGTAACCCTTCATAGCGGATAAAGGTACGGGGAAATCCTGCTAAAGACCGCGTTGCAGGGCATCTTGCTCGGGGCACCTCCTGCACCGTCCATGCGCTCCAAGCCGCCGCAGAAGGCACCCAAGCCCCGCCAGCCCCTTTGCGCCTTGGCCGACGGGCGGCTTCGCGGCCAATTCCGTACCTTTGCACCGTGGAAAGTACTCGCCAAAAGAAAATGGCGCGCCTGTTGGAGCGCGATATCGCCGAAGTTTTGCGCCAATTGGCGGCCAAGGACTTCCCAGGAACCCTGTGGAGCGTGACCAAAGTGCGGGTGACCCCCGACGTGGCCATGGCCCGGGTGTACATCAGTGTTTTTCCGACGGACCGCACCGCGGAAACCATGGTGTACATCGAGGAAAACAAAGCGTCCATTCGCAAAAACATTGGCCAATTGGTGCGGCACCAAATGCGCGTTGTGCCGGAATTGCATTACTACGCCGACGACTCGTTGGACTACGAGGCCACCATTGACCGTTTGTTGCGCGAGGGAGGCGAAAATCCCATTCTCTAACCGAATTTTATGGGGCGCGTGAATACCCCGTTCTTGGTGGCGTGGCGGTACGTCCGCGGCCGACGCAAAGCACGCATGGCCCAGTGGGTCACCCGCGCATCCGCCCTGGGACTTGCCGTGGGAACCGCCGCCATGGTTGTGGTACTCAGCGCCTTCAACGGACTGGAACAGTCCATCTTGGACGTCTACCGGCCGGCCTACCCCGCCGTTTTGGGGCAACCCGACAGCACCGGAAACGGGTCGCTTTCTGCCCAGCAGGTGGCGCGCCTGCGGCGCGCCTGGTCCCCCGTCCTCCCCGCAGACGCCCACCTCGTCCCCGTCTACGAGCGCCAGGTGCTCCTCCGCAACGGCCTCAACGAAGCCGTCGTCACCCTGACCATTTTGCCTCCAAAAGAGGCTTCTCATTGGCCTTGGTTGCCCAACCCCACCGGATTTCACCTGGGCGCAGGGGTTGCACAGGCACTGGGCCTCAGCGGATTGCGGGACTGGCCCGCCTTGGAGGTCTGGATCCCCTCCCAATCCGACTTGGAACTCAACAGCTTGATGGACCTGGAACCGCAGTTGCAGCAAGGGGTTTTTCAACCCGACGGCGAATTCACTGTCCATCCGGACGTGGATGCCCACCGGGCCTTGGTGGTCTGGACTCCGGCCTGGGCGCACTTCCTGGGGTGGGACTCCACCTACACGCATCTGGACTGGATCCAACCCGCGGAACCCCGCTGGTCCCCGTCCGACTGGACCCGCTGGACCGCAGAAAACCCAGACCGCGCAAAAGGCGTACGCTGGATTCCGTTGGAGGAGCAGCAATCCGCCCTTTTCCGGGTTCTGCGTACGGAACGACTGGCCACGCTCGGGATCTTGACGCTGGTGGTCTTTTTAGCGTCTTTGGGGCTTTACGGGGCCACGGTGCTCCTGGCCTTGGAAAAAGGCCAGGAAAACCAATCCTTGCATGCCATGGGGGCCTCCTGGGGCCAGATTGCCTCCATTTACCGCTACAACGGCGTCTTGGTGGGGGCACTGGGAGCTTTTGGGGGCGTTCTGCTGGGAAGCGCCCTTGTTTGGGGGCAGCAAACGTTTGGCTGGGTAGAACTGGGAACCGGATTCGCCCTTTCCGCCTACCCCGTTCGGTGGACCTGGGAGTCGGCCGGTCTTTCTTTTGCCATTGCTTGGGGACTCAGTGCCCTCGCCAGTGCCTGGGCCGCACGCGAAAGCCGACCCGTTAGGTAATCCCGAGAGAATCCCGACGGTATCCCGTCTTTTGGCTTAAAAATCGCAGGGTGCGGTAGACGTATCCACGTCGTTCACGCTGGCGCCGGGCAAGACCACGCCCTCGGCCCGGTAATGCTGCTGGATTTCGTCCAACGTTGCGTAGACCTCCTGGGCCGTTTCCGCGGTCACCAAACGCATCCGGTAGTCCTTGAAGTGCGGAAAGTTCTTGAAGTAATTGGTGTAGTGGCGGCGGGTTTCCCGAATGGCCATGGACTCGCCTTTCCACACCGTGGCAAATTCCAAATGCTTGCGGGCCGCGTCCACCCGGTCCTCCAACACCGGCGGAGGCAGGTGCTCCCCGGTGGCCATAAAGTGCTTGATTTCCTTGAAAATCCAGGGATACCCAATAGACGCCCGGCCAATCATGATTCCGTCTACCCCGTAGCGGTTGCGCATGGCAACGGCTTTCTCCGGCGTGTCCACGTCGCCGTTTCCAAAAATAGGAATGTGGATGCGGGGGTTGTTCTTGACTTCGCCAATCAAGGTCCAGTCGGCCTCCCCCTTGTACATCTGGTGGCGCGTCCGGCCGTGGATGCTGAGCGCGGAAATGCCGATGTCTTGCAGGCGCTCGGCCACTTCCACTATGTTCTTGGTGGAATCGTCCCAGCCCAACCGGGTTTTCACCGTGACCGGAAGTCCGACGGTGTCCACAATTTCCTTGGTCATGGCCACCATCTTGGGGATGTCTTGCAGCAAGGCGGACCCCGCTCCTTTGCACGCCACGTTCTTCACGGGGCAGCCGTAGTTGATGTCGATCAAATCCGGATGGGCACGCTCCGCAATTTCGGCCGCCTCCCGCATGCTGCTGATTTCGCTGCCAAACAACTGGATGCCAATGGGGCGTTCGTACTCAAAAATATCCAGCTTGATCAGGCTTTTGGCCGCGTCACGAATAAGGCCTTCGGACGAGATAAACTCGGTGTACATCATGTCTGCGCCTTGCTCCTTGCACAACTTGCGAAAGGGCGGGTCGCTGACGTCCTCCATGGGGGCCAACAGCAGGGGAAATTCCCCGAGGTCGATGTGTGCTATCTTCGCCATGAATCTGAATGCAAAGGTACGATGAACGCAGAGAATCCATCTTCCAAACCGGGCATGGAGGCCCTTTGGACCCTCCTTATGGCTTTTGCCATGGGCAGCGTGGTGGCCGCCTTGGCTTTTGAGCCCCTCACCAACCTCTTTGGGGACTCTGCCCGACGCGACTGGCTCCTGCAGCTGTTTGCCGCCGT
The DNA here is from genome assembly GCA_044239185.1 of Schleiferiaceae bacterium. Taxonomy (GTDB): domain Bacteria; phylum Bacteroidota; class Bacteroidia; order Flavobacteriales; family Schleiferiaceae; genus CAMDTE01. The sequence goes on from JBIIBX010000014.1 coordinate 3,136, forward strand.
CGGCTTTTTTGTGCTACCGGCCGCCTGGATGCGCACCCGGCGGCAGGTGCAGCATTTGCCTTCTTTTTCCCCCGAGCCACTACCCGTAGCACCCCTGCTCCTTGTGGGGTATGTCCTGTTGCCTGTCTTGGCCGCATTCTCCTTGGAGCAACTTTCCTGGGGCTGGCACCAAGCCCTTGCCCAAATTCCCGCTTTGGAAACTTGGTGGACCCAAGAAAACGACCAAGCAGAGAAAATTCAAGCCTTGCTAAACGCCCCCCATTGGATCGACCGCCTGGGCGTTGCCCTTGTACTGGTGCCCCTTGCCGCCCTGGGGGAAGAGTTCTTCTTCCGCGGCACCTTGCTACCCCTCTGGAAAGACGCCCACGGCACCACCTGGGCACTCCTTTTGAGCACCGCCGTGTTTGCGGTGGCCCACTTCAACCTCAGCCAATTGCCCTTTCTGCTGGGCGCCGGATTGCTTTTGGGATGGAGCTACCTCGCTACCCAGCGGCTGTGGGTGCCCATGGCCGCCCACTTCCTGCACAACGGAATCACCCTGATTGCCGCATGGCAGACTCCGGATGCCGCCTATGGACTTACCGATGCCCCGCCCCACTCCTGGGCTTTGGTGGCGTTTAGCTTCCTTGCAAGCGCCGGACTCCTGGCTTGGTTGCACCGTGCACGCCGCAGCGCCAAAAACGGGGAAGCATAAAAAAAACCCCGCGCAGAGCGCGGGGTTCGTATTTCGGATTGAACGCCGAAATCAATACGCCTTGAACAACTCCTCCGTGGTGGTGGGGTTGGTGGAATAATTGATTTTCAACGCTTGCGCTTTGCGCAATTCCTGTTTGATGTCTCCAATCAATCCCATCCGCACTTTGATGTCGGATTTGATCGATACGGTCATCAAAGGGCGCTCCTTCTCGTTGATTTCCTCGCGCTTAACCACAACAAACCCACCAATGTCTTGGGTCGTTGCCAACTGGTCGTCCAATTGGACACGCGGCTCAGAGCCGTAGGTGGCGGTGTTCTTCGGCGTGCCCACGTAGATGTAGGCCACCAAGTCCTTGCGCTCCAATTTTTGAATTTCGGTAGCGCGTGGTTTTTTCAAAGCAACTTTTAAATCGACTTCCCGCATGGTGGTAGTTACCATGAAGAAGAAGAGCAACATAAATACAATGTCTGGCAGCGAAGCGGTTGATAACTCCGGTGTGCCTCCTGATTTTTTCTTGCGAATGCGTCCCATATCAACGTCCTTAGTGTACTTACAAACTTACAGGCTCCGCCTCGGAGATGATCTGGGGATACTTGTCTTGGACAAATTTCTTGGCCTCTTCTCCCAAAAACTCGTACGATTTGCCAAATTGCTGGATAGACAACTCCTCGCGCAACTCGTTGTAAGCCGCCACCAATTCGTTTTGAACCTTGATGTAGGTTTCGTACGACGTTCCTCGGTCGTTTTGCAACGAGATAATCGCTTTTGCAGGGTTGTCAGACGATTCAGGGCTCCGACTTCCTTTGCACACTTCGCACGAACCATCGCCGTTGTTGTCGATGAATTCTTTTGCAGCCGCGCGCAAGTCGCGAATGTCCATATACTCCTCTTCCACCAGAAGCTGGTCCTGGCTGTTTACCAATACAACAAATACGTTCTTCTCTTTGATCGTGGAAGTTTCTTTGATTGGGTTGTCGTCCCAAGGGGGAAGCTTCCTGTTCAAACCTTTGTCCACGTCCATGGTCGTTGTGACCAGAAAGAAAATCAAAAGCAGAAACGCAATGTCCGCCATGGATCCTGCATTGATCTCAGGTACTGCGCGTTTAGCCATGGCCTAAATTATTTGCGAAGACGGATCAAACCCGCTCGGTACAGGGCAGAAAACACGACGGCCAACGTAGAAAGGCCAATCATAATGTTCAATGCATTGAGACCTGTGCTCACCCAGCGAGAACTGGATTCCGTCATTTTCATTTTTTGGTATTCCATGTAGTCGCTGCCATCGGCAAACAAGTAAGAAACAACCAAAATCGCAACGAGAAATCCAACACCCATAGCCGTTGAACGAACGCCATTGGGATTGATGAGAATTCCGCGAACAGCACCTCCAATGGCAGCCAAAATGCCAACCAAAGAGATGATGTACGTCATGTACAAACCGAATTCAACGGTCTTGTCCAGGTTTTCTCCTTCCACGAAGAAGACCACCAACGACGGGATCAAGCCAATCACCCCCAGAAGGATGGCGATCCACTTGCCGTATTTAGCTAAAATCCCTTCCATGACCGATTATTTACCGTTCTTTTTATCGAAGGCAATCATCATGTCCAAGAAAGAGATAGAGGCATCTTCCATTTTGTTCACGATGCCGTCAACCATGGAGAGGATCAAGTTGTAGAACACCTGAAGAATCATCGCCGCAATCAAACCGAATACCGTGGTCAAAAGAGCCACTTTAATACCCCCTGCAACCAAGGTCGGAGAAATATCTCCGGCTGCCTCAATGGCGTCAAAGGCCTGGATCATACCTACAACCGTTCCCAAGAATCCCAACATAGGGGCCAAGGCAATGAACAAGGCAATCCACGTGATGTTGCGCTCCAACTTACCGTTTTCAACGGAACCAACGGCAACAATGGACTTGTCAACCATGTCCATTCCTTCTCCGTAGTGGGCCAGACCTTGGTAGATCAAGGTTGCCACAGGGCCGCGGTTGTCGTAAGCGACCTTCATGGCAGCGTCAACACCGCCGTTGTTCAAGGCTGATTCAACTTCGTTCAACAACTTGGTCGTGTTGGTAGAAGCAAATGTCAAGTAAAGCAAGCGCTCAATAACAACAGCCAAACCAATGATCAATACCAAAAGTACCGGAGCCATCCAAATAGGATCGCCTTCGATGAACTTCTTTTTGAACACCTGGGTGTAGCTGGCTTCCTCGGCAGGGGCAGCAGCGGCCTCGGTCGTTTCTTCAGCAGCAACAGCCGTGTCGGCAGTTTGAGCAGTTGCAGATGCTTCGGTTGCAGCGGGAGCTGCAGCATCTTGAGCAATCACGGGCGCTTGGAATGCCAGGGCGACAAGCAGCGCGGTAGCAAAAACCTTTTTCATGGGGGTTTTTTGTTGAATTACATTTGGATAGTGGACGCAAAAGTAAGGGAATCGCATTGATTCGCAATACACGTCGATTTCTACTTTACAATTATTTTACATTGGACCCTGAGCAACGTGCAAAGCGCCTCAAAGGTTCTGCCCGGTAAGCCTTACTTAACCGCTGCCCGATGCACGGCGTTTGCGTCCCACAGGGGTGTGGTTTTAAGGGCGTGCACAACCTCACTCGGCTCATTTACCACCGTCCAAAGTTGGCGGTGTTCGGGGTTCATAAATTCTTCGCGGACCATGCGGTCTACCAGTTCGATAAGAGAATCGTAGAATCCGTCCTGGTTCAAAAGAACGATGGGCTGCAGGTACTGGCCCAGTCGTTTTAAGGTGACCGCTTCTATGAGCTCGTCCAAGGTTCCGGTGCCTCCGGGCATGGCCACCAAGCCGGCTGTGTCGTGCAGCAGAAGCGCTTTCCGTTCTGCCATGGTGTGGACAAAGGTGAAGTCGTCCACCCCGGGATGGTTCATTTCAATTTCCCGCAGCAAATGGGGCATGACACCCTGAACCTTGCCGCCGCGCTGCAACACGGAAGTAGCCAAATGGCCCATCAGGCCCGTTTTTCCCCCGCCAAAAAGCAAGGTGGCCCCTTCGGCCACCAAGTCGTGGGCAATGGTTTCGGCAGCTGCCAAGTATTTGGGATGGACTTTGGCGCTTCCGGCGCAGTATACCGTCACCCGACGGCCGTTCAAGTTGTGCATGGTGCAAAAATAGGTCCGTATCTTGGTCCCATGGCATCTATTTCTACGCGATTTGCCCCCCTTCGCACCGTGGCCCTCACCGCCACCCTGGCCTGGGGGCTCACTGGAACCCTTGGGGCGCAAAACGCTCTGACCTACCGTCCATCGATCCTGCCCGCTCCGGCCAAAATGGACGTGGGAACGAGCGCCGTGCTTCGATCGGGAGGAATCCAGGTTACGGCACCGACGAGCCTAAAAAACGAACAGGCGCTGTTGGAAGCCTGGTGGCTCTCCAGCCGTTTGCTGTGCTCCGAGGGGGGCAAAAACAAAGGCCTTCAAGCAAAATTGAGCGTGGACCCGTCCTTGCCCCGAGAAGGATACCGACTCGCTTGGAAATCCAACAAGTTGGAGCTCGCCGGCGGCAGTTCCGCCGGGGTTTTTTACGGCATTCAAACCTTGAAACAAACGGTTCCCTCGGATCCCGCCGAAGCCGAAGTCCTTCCGTCGCTGGAAATCGTCGACCGTCCCGCGTTCCCCTACCGCGGCATGCATTTGGACGTTTCGCGGCATTTTTTTGACGTCGCATTTATAAAAAAGCATTTGGATGCCATGGCGCAAGCCAAAATGAACACCTTTCATTGGCACCTCACGGACGACCAAGGCTGGCGCATCGAAATCAAGCACTACCCGCGGCTGACCGAGGTGGGCGCCTGGCGCAGCGGTTCGCAGCAGGGCCCCTACTCCTTGCAGTATTTCGACACCCTGCGGTACGGCGGATTTTACACCCAAGAGGAAATTCGGGAAGTGGTGGCCTATGCGGCCGAACGGCACATTACCGTCGTTCCGGAAATTGAAATGCCCGGGCATGCGCTTGCCGCGCTCGCCGGGTATCCGCAGTACAGCTGCAACCAAAAACCGCTGGAGGTCGCGCGCGGCTGGGGCGTTTTTGACGACGTTTTCTGTGCCGGAAACGACGAAACCTTTGTCTTTCTGGAAAACGTGCTGCGCGAAGTCTTCGCCCTCTTTCCCTCGGCCTACGTGCACATTGGCGGCGACGAATGCCCCAAAACACGCTGGAAATCCTGCGCCCGCTGCCAAGCCCGCATGCAAACCGAAGGCTTGAAGGACGAACACGAGCTGCAGTCCTACTTCATCCAACGTATGGAACGTTTTGCCAACGCCAACGGCAAAAAAATCATTGGGTGGGACGAGATTTTGGAAGGGGGATTGGCCCCCAATGCCACCGTCATGAGTTGGCGCGGCGAAACCGGCGGCAAAGCCGCCGCCCAAAGCGGGCACGACGCCATCATGACCCCCGGCAAACCCTGCTACTTCGACCACTACCAGGCGCGTCAAGACGGAGAGCCGCACGCGATTGGCGGCTTCAACCCGGTCCTAGCGGTTTACCTCTATCCCGTAATCCCGGCCGGCTTGTCTCCGGAGGAAGCCACCCACATTTTGGGCAGCCAGGGCAATGTGTGGACGGAATACATGCTCACCCCGGACCACGTGGAGTACATGATGCACCCCCGGATGGAAGCGCTGGCGGAGGTGCTGTGGACGGGTCCCCGCAAGGAGTCCGACGTGGCAGACTTCCGCCGCCGGCTTCGCACCTACACCCAGCACCTGGAGCAATCCGGCTACCGCGTCGCCCCGCATTTTTTCGACAACGAACCCCTTGCTAAGCCATGAAACGACTGGACTTTTTAAAAGCGTCAGGACTGGCCGTGCTGGCCGGTTGGACCGGACTGGACCGCCTGGCGGCGGCCCCCGCCAAGACGACCGAAATGCCCAACAACGACTCCCCGGAGCCTGCTTCCGGTGCGCGCGCACCCAAAACCAAGGGACCGGTGATGATTGGTACCTGGCCGTTTGCACAGACGGCGATTGGCGCTGCGTGGGAAGGGCTGACCGCGCCGGAAGGAAAGGCCTTGGACGCCGTGGAAGCTGCCGCCCGGCGCACCGAAGCAGACCCCAACGAACGGTCCGTGGGACTCGGCGGCCGGCCGGACCGCGACGGAATCGTGACCTTGGACGCGTGCATCATGGACCACCTGGGCAACATCGGTTCCGTGGCCGGTGTTGAAAACGTGGTGCACGTGAGCAGCCTGGCCCGGGCGGTCATGGAACAAACGCCGCACGTGATGCTGGTGGGCGACGGTGCCCGTCAATTTGCCCGGGAAATGGGTTTCCCGCTGGAAAATCTCTTGGTGCCCGACTCCCAGCGCGAATGGGAAAAATGGAAGGAGAAATCCGAATACCGGCCCATTCCCAACATCGAAAACCACGACACCATTGGGCTTCTCGCCATGGACGCAGCCGGTCGCTTGGCCGGAGTCTGCACCACCAGCGGGATGGCCTTTAAAATGCACGGCCGGGTGGGCGACTCGCCCATCATCGGCGCCGGTCTGTACGTAGACGGAAGTGTGGGCGGAGCCACGGCCACCGGGCACGGCGAAGAAGTCATCCGGACGGTGGGGTCGTTTCGCGTGGTGGCCGCCATGACCGCTGGAAAATCGCCGCAGGCCGCGTGCCAACAAGCCGTGGAAGAAATCCACCGCTTCTTTATTCGGCGCGGGGTCGATTGGGGGGATACCCAAATTGGGTTCATTGCGCTGAATGTGCGCGGGGAAACCGGGGCCTATGCCTTGCGTCCCGGATTCAGTTACGCCGTGCGCTCTGCGGGGGTAGACCAGCTGATTACCGTGCCGTCTCTGCTGGACCGCTGAGTGCAGCGGGGGGGCTTGCCTCCTAAACTTCCGCGCAGAACCTTAGCTCCGTCGGATTTTGCGCCAGGCCCTTTTGGCCGCGCGCCAGGCCGGCTTGGGCCGGTTGTCCGCGTCGATCAAACTCCAGGAAATGGCGTCGTCCAGGTCGTTGAGTTGCCACACCAGCGAACCTCCGCACGAAGGATGGGCGGCTTGGGCCCGAATGGTGCGGGAAACCACCCGCGCCTGCCACCGCCGGCTCAACCGCGCGCGGCCTTCGGAGGTGTTCATTTGCCGGTTGGTCGCCGGGGTCTCTTGTTCCAGGTAGCTCTGCAGCAGCCCCAGTCCCTTGTAACTGAATAAATAGGCGTCGTCGGAACCAACCCACCGGGCCCGAACGGTTTTCCCGGGGTACGAGGGGACGCCCCATTCCGTCACAAAGGGAGCGATGCGTTCCTGCAAAACACGGGTGGGTTGCTCCCCGTGCCACACGCGCCAGTCGTGGTTGTTCCCGCGTTCAAAGTCCGACGGCTTGCCCCAATTGCTCAAAGGGGACGACGGCACCACCGCCACAGCCGGTGCGCCTTGCGCGCATTGGGCCGGCAGCCATTCGTGAAAAAACTGCCGCATCCCGCCGGCCAACGCCACGGAATCTGCGCCGTGGATGCCGTACTTCGCCTGCCACCCCCAGTTGTTCCAGGCCACGTCCAACTCGTTGTTGCCGCACACTACCGCCACCGACGGATGCCGGGACAGCCGCCGAATCTGCGCCCGCACCTCGGCCTCCATTTCGTCGCGCACAGGGCCCGACGAGGGATACATCGTACCCGCGAAGGAAAAGTCTACCCAAAGTAAGAGACCCAGCGAATCGGCACACCGCAGGAGCCTTTCGGACGGATACCGGCCTCCTCCCCAAAAACGCACGGCATTGCCTCCGTTTTGGGCCATTTCCACCATCCGTTGCTGCAGGACGGCGTCTTCCTCCGCCAGCGTCGGACTGGTTGCAGGGTACGCGGTTCGGTTTTGGGCGCGCACGGCATTGGCCCCGGCCCAGAAAATGGGTTTGTGGTTGACGTCCACCGCGAACGGACGCTCGTCCGACGTGCGCAGATCAACCGTTCGTCGGCCCGTCCAAACGTCCACCGAATCCACCGGCCGCGTGCCACGAGGATCCACCGACCCATCGATCGCCAAGGTCCACTGCAAGCGAACGCGCTGCGGCAAGGTCCAACGCCGGCCTCCGGCCGGACGCGGTTCCCAAAAGGGCCACTCCGCCCCTGAAAAAGCCCCGTCCACCACGGACGAAGCCCCTGCCCTTAATTCCACCGACCGATTGGCCACTTGCTGCGTCTGAACCCCTCCACGGGCATCTTGCCACCGCGCAACCACCTGCAAGCGGTAGTTGCCCGGTACGGCCGCGTGCACTTCCACGGACCATCGTCCGAGGGTCGCCGTCGAGTCGTCCCAGTGCACGTGGGGATCCACCAAAGCGGCACCCTCCCGCACGCGAATGCGGTGGCTACCGGGCCCCTGCACCGCCTGGGGACGAGAAAAATCCCAGCCGTATTCGACTCCCGGCTTGCGCAGATGCGGCGTCCTGCGAAGGGGGTCGTTGTCCACCGGGTAGGGCTTTCCGTCGGCGTCCGACCGGAGACGCGCCAAGGCGTCGGAATTGGGGAAAACCATCCCCACTTGGTCGTTTGGGCCCATGCCAAAAGGGAGTACCCAGTGCTGGGGCAACAGAGGCCCGGGAATCCAGAGGGACGCGTCCGGAGTCGTTGGGGATGAGGCAAAGGCCAGCGCCGGCCCGTCCACCTCTTCCAACTCCCAAACCACTACCGTCGCCTCGGGCCGGGGCCACTCGGCCACCGGCGGCGCTCCGGCCAGGGACGCCAGCGTCCAAGCCACCCATGCCGTATCCATCATCCTGCCAACAAGGTTTTAACTTCGGTTTCGTCGGGCAGGGGAACCTCGGCCGCGTAGGCTTCCGGGCTCAATGCCGCGGTGTGCAGCCAGTCAAACCCCGCTGCGCGGTACGGGGCCGCATTATGCGCGCGAATGCCCCCGCCGGGCAACAGTTCGATGCGGCCGGCAGCGGCCTTGTGCAAAGCCCTCAATTGGTCCATGTCCTTGCCTCCCCAGCCGGTTAGAATGCGCTGAAAACCGGCGGAAATGGCCCACTCCAGCGCCTCCAAGGGCGCTGAAAATTGGTCAAATACCCGGTGCAACACGCAGGGAACAGGCGACTCGGCCACAACGGCCCGGATTCGGTCTGCGTCCCACTGGCCGCGGTCATCCAGCGCTCCAAAGACCAAAAAATCCACGCCGGCATGGGCCATGGCCTCCAGGTCCCGGTGCATCTGCAGCCAACCTGCTGCGTCGTACGCAAAGGACCCGGCGATGGGGCGCACCATAGCACCCAAGCGGCCCTCGTACCCGGCGCGAACCGCGCGGACGTCGTCTTTTTTGGGGGTGGTGCCTCCCGCCAAGGCGTCGGCACAAAATTCGACCTGCGGCACGGCCCACCGTGCCGCGAGGTCCACCGCTTGGGGGTGGAAACACGCCAACTCAAGCACGCTTCCCGGGTTTAGCCGCCTTTTGGGCGGATTGCATCATGCCTTTGACCGCCGCTTCGGCCTTGCGGTGGGCCGCCGCTGCGCGGCTCCCAAAATAGGCAAAGCCCGCCGCCAGCACCACGCCCTGAGAAAGCGTACCCGCCAGATTCTGAATGATGTAGGACTTCAACCCGTAGGTGCTTGCCGCCTGAGCGGGATCCATGCCAGACGCCACCGCGCGGGCCAAAGCTTCCTCCAAAAAACGGGGACTCACCCACGTGTGGAAAACCCCTTGGCCCGCGGCCGTCAGCAGGGCCCAAACCCCCACGGCCACCAGGCCGCTCTGGAACAAGCGGGCAAAGGAAACGTCGGTCTTCAACGCCAAGCGCACCCGGCGCATTCCCCACTGCCACAAAAGCAACGTCGGGACCAGCGAAATCAGGATAAAATACGGATAGAGCGCCAAGCGGGGTCCGTGGAGGCCCAGGGCCTTTTCCAGCAACAACCACGCATACCCAAAAGCCCCCAGGGCCAGACCCAAAACCACCGACTGTTTCATCCCACGAAGGTCGGCAAAAAATGCGGGTCGGCAGGCCCTTGTCGGTTGCCCTTAACGGATTTTGAACCACCTTTGATCGTATGAACAAAGTCAAAAAATGGACCCTGGGGATTGCCGCCGCTACCTTCCTCCTGGCAGCCCTTATTGTTGGCGGTTATGCCTACGGAGGCGGGTTTCAGAAACTGCGCGTGGAAACGACTGAATTGCCCGCGCAGGCAGTAGCCGGATTGGCCTACACCGGGCCCTACGAAACCATGTTCGCCTCCTTTGAAAAAGCCAACCGCCTCCTGGATTCCCTCCAGATTCCCGCCGGACCGGGCATTGGCTGGTACTTCGACGACCCCAGTACCGTAGACCCCAAACAGTGCCGGGGCCTGTACGGCAGAGCGCTCACCGCCCCTTTGGACCCCACGCAACAAGCCTCCCTGCGCGCTGCTGGCCTCCAAACCGACACCCTCCCCGCCGGCAAAGCCTTGGTGGTCCACTTCGAAGCCAAAAATTCGCTGTCGTACATGATTGGCGCCTTGCGCGCCTACCCCTTGCTTACCGAAGCCACGCAAACGGGCCGCCACGGAATTCCGACCGCCGTTTTTGAGCAGTACGACGGCACCCACACCACCTACACCTTCGTATTTCCTCCCCAAACCCCCCAGCCATGAACCGATGCATCCGCCGCGCCGCCTGGGCCACCGTCCTGGCCTTTGGCACCCTAACGGGCCTTCGCGCCCAAGTGGTTAACCCCGGATTTGCAGACACCACCAGCGGGGTCAAACTCGGGAAACTGACCGTGGGCGCCTACCTGGACGCCTACTCCGGCACGTCCAACCTCCTGGGCGGAACGACCTTTCCGTACTTCGTGTCTTCCAACCGGCTGGAGCAGTTTGCCCTCAACGTGGCCGCGGTAGACATTCGCTACAACGACGGCACCGTTCGGGCCCGGCTTATGCCTGCCTGGGGCACCTACATGCAATCCAATTACGCTCCCGGGGAACTTCCGCTCTTGGAAGGCAATGCCGGCGTCCGGCTCTTTCCAAAGCGGGACATCTGGCTCGACGGCGGCGTCCTCGGCTCCCCGTTCACCAACGAGAGCGCCCTCTCCAAAGACCACCTCATGTACCTCCGGTCGTTTTCGGCGGAAAACGTACCCTACTACCTGCAAGGGATGAAACTCACCGCCCCTCTTGGGAAAAAATCGACGCTTGCCCTCTACGCAGTGAACGGATGGCAGCAAATGCAAGACCGCACCCCCGGCTTGGCGGGCGTAGCGCACCTGGAATACCGGCCCAATGCCCATTGGCTTTGGAACGCCGTGTTCTTTGCCGGACGCGAACAGAAACAAGTTTTCCCCGTTGCTCCTTCCCGCCGTCTTTTCGCCGATGTGTATGCGGTTTACCAAGGCAAAAAGGGGTGGAAAGCCACCGCAGATGCCTACATAGGGCACCAGGCCGAGATGGGCTACTGGAGCCAAGCCAACCTGCAAGTACAAGCCCCCTTGGTGAAAAACTGGACCCTTTCTGGACGCGTGGAGTACCTCCACGACCCCTATCACATTGTTACCTTGTACACCACCGGTTACCCCGGATTTCGAACCGGTTCCACCGGTCTGTGCCTCAACTACCAGCCCCACCCGCGCGCGCTGCTGCGTCTGGAAACCCGGCATTTGTTGGCGCTCAACGACAGCTTCCAGGCTCCCGGACTCGGCAAATACGCCCACTGGGCCGTGGCCGGCTGGACGGTGTGGCTGTAAGGGATCGCGGCGTTTAAAACGGAACGTGCAGCGCGCACACCCAATTCCGGCCCGCTCCCGAAACCCCGGAACTGTAAGGCCGGTACCGAACGTCGGTCAGGTTTTCTACGGCCAGTTGCGCCCGAATGCCACTGCCCGTGGTGTAGGTAAAGCGAACATTCGCGGTGTACCACGCAGGGCAATAGGTGTTGCCCTCGGCGTCCAACGCATAAATCTCCGTCTTTTCGCGTTCTTCAAAGGGCAACGCCTCGTGGGACCGCTTTCCTTGAAATTGGAGGTACGCATCCGCACGGAACCGCTTCTTTTTGTAGGTTGCTCGGGCCGTACCAAAAACGGGGGCCGCATGGCGCGCTGGGCTCCGCTGCCCGTCGTCCATGGTCTCGGTCCCTTGCTGGAAATTGACCGTCGCCACGGCAAACCAAGACGGAGCTAAGGGGACTTCTGCCCCCAAATACGCTCCGTACACATAGGCAACCGCCGCGTTTTGAACCGACTCCACCCGGCTCATCGTTCCGTCGTACAAAATGCTGTCCTCCCCATTGAGCAGGGTTGGACGACGAACCAAGGCACGGTCCAACACGGTGGCATAAACCGTACCGTCTATTTTCAGGCCCCGCTCCGACTTCCAAGCCACATCCGCATCTAGGTTGTACGCGTATTCCGACCGCAACCGGTTGTTCGGGATGACCACCATGCCGGGGGACGAATCGAAGATTTTGCCCATGTCGTCCACGTTGGGGGAGCGGAACGCGGTTCCTGCATTGGCCTTGAACGTCCACCGGGCATTGGGACGGTGGGTCACTCCCACATTCCCTGTCCAGGCTGCATCGCGCACCTGAGCCGATGCGAAGGGCAGAGGAAAATAGGCCAATTGGGAGGCAAAGTCGGCATCCAGGCCCACGGCATTCCACCGGACGCCCGAGGTAACCGTCGTGCGCGGCGAAACGTTCCATTCCTCGCTGAAATACAGAGCCGCCGAATACCACGAGGACTGCGGGTAGCGGGAATACGTCGGTTCCGTTTGGTTGGTATTCAAGTGGACCACCTCGCCTACCGATTTCACGTCGTCAAACACCCCTTCCACGCCGTAAAAGAGGCGGTGGCGGTTGCCCAAATTTTTGGTAAAATCGGCATTGGCGGAATAGGCAAAAACCTCCTCCGATTGCACGGTTCGGTCGGGCTGGTTCCAACCGCGGTCGATGCGGGATTCGGCAAAATGTTGGTACGCCAACCGGTACGACGCTTGGTCGTACCACCGGGTTTTCTTTACGCTTTGCGCACTGAGCAGGTGCAACGTCCACCTCTGCGGACCGTAATTCCATTCAGCGTAGCGGGGCAAACCGTTTCGGATGCGGTTGTGGCGGTCGTACCGGCCGTAGGCCGAAGTCTCCGAATGGTGCAAGGCATACTCCACCTTCCAATATTCGGACGCCCGAAATGCCACCTTTTGCATGAAATTCCACTGGGTATAGGCCGTCGGAACCTGCAAAAGCGAGTCGCGTTGCCACACCACGGAATCCCCTTGGGTGCCCGGGAGCACATAGAAAGGTTTCACGTACTCCTGAGGACCGTGGGAGCCTTGGCGAAGGTGGTCAAAATCCCACCGGCTCAAACTGGTGACTGCCGCCCAGCGCTTTCCTCCGTAAGAAACGTCTGTATGGGCCGTCTTTTCCCGGTTGGCCGACGAAAAGCGAACATCCATGTTTCCGGTGACTTGGCCCCCAAACCGGGGCTGCAAGGTGGAAAAAGCCATAACTCCCCCCACCGCATC
>JBIIBX010000137.1:0-4197 GCA_044239185.1 Schleiferiaceae bacterium
CGCCAATACCCCCATCTCGTTGTTTTTTGGCGATGTCACCCGCTGAGCGCCCCTCCGGCCTGCCTATGCCGCCCCACGCCCTTGTGCGCTGGGTGCAATTGTCTGTGGATCCGCTGCACCGGGAGGCCTTTTTGGACCTCTTCCACCGCCACAAAACCGCCATCCGGCAATTCCCCGGCTGCCTGTCCATGGTCCTCTTGGAAGGCCCCGCGCCCGGATCCTTTTTCACCCTCAGCACCTGGGAAAGCGAATCCGATTTGGACGCCTACCGAACTTCTGGGTTATTTGCCGAAATTTGGCCCCCGATCAAGGCCCTGTTCAGCGCTCCGGCGCGGGCTTGGTCCGTCCGTCCCCTTGATATCCCTGCCTAAGCCATGCGCGCCCTCGTACTAAAAGAAATTGCCAGTTTTTTCGCCACCATCACGGGATACGCCGTTTTGGGCGTCTTTCTGATGCTCACTTCCCTGTTTTTGTGGCTCTTCCCCGGGGAATTTAACCTGCTCGACAGCGGCTATGCCCAACTCGACGGCCTCTTTATGCTGGCGCCCTGGGTATTCCTCTTCCTTATCCCGGCCCTGTCCATGCGCATGCTGGCCGACGAACGCCGCCTGGGCACCCTGGAACTCCTGCAGACCAAGCCCCTGACCGACGGCCAAATTGTCTTGGGCAAGTTCTTGGCGGGCGGGGTCTTGGTGGGCCTGGCCCTCCTCCCCACCCTGGCCTACGTATTCACCGTGTACCAGCTGGGCAACCCCCAGGGCAACGTGGACCTGGGCAGCGTGGCCGGTTCCTACGTGGGGCTCTTCTTTTTGGCTTCGGCCTACCTCAGCATTGGCCTTTTTGCGTCGTCCCTCACAGACAACACCATTGTGGCCTTTATGGGCGGCATGCTGGGCAGCTTCTTGCTGTTCGACGGCCTGGAGCGCATGGCCGACTTGTCCCTGTTTCAAGGCATGCAGCTGTTCATCCTTCAGCTGGGAATGAACGAGCATTACCTCTCGCTCTCCCGCGGGGTGTTGGACAGCCGGGACCTGGTGTATTTCCTGGGTCTCACGGCCCTTTTCTTGGGCGGCGCCCGGTGGGTGCTCCTGCGCCGCAGCAACAGCTCGGCCCCAGCCCGCCAATGGCTTTTGCTCGCAGCGGTGGTTTTGGCTGCGAACGTGGGGTCGCAGTGGGTGCATTTCCGCTGGGACTTGACCGCCGAAAAACGCTATTCCTTGGGAGAAAGCACCCTGGGACTGTTGGAAAAAGTGGACGAACCTCTTCTTTTTACGGTGTACCTGGAAGGAGACCTCCCCACCGGATTTCAGCGCCTGAAGCGGGAAACCCTGCAGATGCTCAACGAATTCCGGGCAGAAAACCGGCTGGTGCAATTCCGCATTGTGGACCCGTCGGATTCTGAGGACGAGCGGGACCGCGCCGAAGTGTACCAGCAGCTGCGGTCCAAGGGGCTGCAAGCCGTTCAGGTAGAAGTCAAGGAGAAAAACGGGGTGCGGAATTTGGAACTGTTTCCCGGGGCGGTGGCGTCGTACGGAGACAAAGAAACGACGGTCTTGCTGCTGACGGAGCAGTTTGCCGTAGCGCCGGAGGCCCAGATCAACGCCTCGGTCCAAAATTTGGAATACGCCTTGGCCAATGCCCTGCGCCAGTTGGTCCTGCCGGACCGCCCCAAGGTGGCCTTGCTGGAAGGACACGGCGAATTGCCTCGCGCAAAGTCGGCCAGTCTCGAATACGAATTGTCCAAAAACTATGCCGTGGAGCGCTTCAACCTCCGCGAATTTGTGGTAGACAGCACCTCCCGGGAGCCGTCGTTGCAGCAGCAACAGCTGCGCCTCAATACCTTCCAGTTGGTCGTGGTCAACAAGCCCACCCAGCCCTTCAGCGACCTGGACAAATGGCTGATGGACCAGTACATCATGTCCGGCGGCAAGGTTATCTGGGCCGTGGATGCGGTGCATGCGGAGATCGACAGTTTGAGCCGCGCTCCTGAATTTTTGGCCTACCCGCAGTGGGACGCCCTCCGGCTGAGCGACCAGCTCTTTGGGTACGGCGTGCGCGTGAACACGGCCCTGCTCCAAGACCTGGTGGCGGGCGGGGTGAACGACCGACGGGCCATCCACCGCTGGGTGTACTTCCCCTTGCTGATGTCCCAGTCCCAGCACCCCATTGCCAAGGATTTGAACGCCGTGCGCATCGAATTTGGCACGTCGTTGGACACCGTCGCGGTTCCGGGCGTTCGCAAAACGATGCTGCTGCAGTCTTCCCCGTACAGCAAGCGCCAAGCTACGCCCAGTGTGGTGAGCCTGCGCACTTTGTACGAGGAACCCGTGGAGGCCACCTTCCAGGACCGCCTCCTTCCGGTGGCCGTCCTGCTGGAAGGCCAGTTCCCGTCGGTGTTCAAAAACCGCATTGCGCCCAAGAACGAACAGGGCCAGAGCATTCCCCTGTTGGCCACCAGCAAACCCACGCAGCAGCTGGTGATTGCCGACGGCGACGTGGCCAAGAACCAGTTGAATTTGGTGAATCCCAATTTGGCCCGCGGCGTACCCTTGCCCATGGGCTTTGACCAGTACACGGACATGCAGTACGGCAACGGAGGATTCCTGCTGAATGCCGTGGATTATTTGCTGGACAGCGACGGTTTGATTGGCGTCCGAAGCCGGGAGGTGAAGCTCCGCTTGCTGGATGCGCAACGGGTGACCCGGGAGGGAACGTTTTGGAAAACCACCAACACGGTACTGCCCTTGCTTTTGGTCGGTTTGGGCGGATATTTGTTCCGGCTGAACCGCAAACGTAGATACTCCAAACCCCAATGAACCGCACCTTTACTCCCCGCCGGCTGGCCCTGATTTTGGTGATTTGCAGCCTGGTGGGCTACGGCCTGTACCGGTACACCTTGTCTTTGGGCACGGACCACCGCGAACAGAATTACGACTTTGCCTACACCGATACCGCGGCGGTAGACCGGATTGTGATTTGGGACAAGACCCCGGATACCGTGGTCCTGACCCGGGAAAAGTCGGGCTGGAAGGTGAACGGCGCCTACGCCGCCCGTCCGGATGCCGTAGAGGTGATCTTGGAAACCCTGCACCGCATGGCGCTGCGGAATTTCCCGCAAAAGTCGGCCCTACCGGCCATTGTGGAGGCCATGGCCACCTACGGAAAAGAGGTTACGGTGTACGCCAACGGCGAGGAAGTCAAGCATTTTTACGTGGGCACGGAAACCCCCGACATGCTGGGCACGTACATGATGCTGCACGGGGCCGATCAGCCCTATGCCGTGTACATCCCCGGATTCAACGGCTATTTGAGCTCGCGGTTTTTCACGCGGGAGGACCTGTGGCGGGACCGCACCGTGTTTGGGGTGGACCACCGGGAAGTGCGCGAGGTCCGCATGCGGTATTTTGACTCCACCGCAGCGTCGGTGGCCCTCACCCGGGGCAGCGACGGCAGCTATGCCGTTTACCCGCTGCTGGCCAACGGATCCAAGGGCGCGCCCCTGGCCAATCCCCGCGACCTGTCTGTCCAAGCGGCCTTTGCGGCCTTCCGTACCCTCATGTACGAGGGCATGATCATCCCGACGGACAAAATTTTTTCCAAACAAGACAGCCTGCGCAAAAGCCAACCGGCTTTCGAATTGTACCTTCGTTCCAAGGACCAAGACTGGACCTTGACCGCTTACCACGTACCGGGAGATCCCGAAGCGGTGCCCTACGAAGGGGCCCCCGCTTCGCGTTTTGACCCCGACCGATTCTACGCTTTTTTGAGCGACGGTCGGTTTGTGCTTATTCAGCGGCATGGTTTTCAGTCCGCCTTGTTTTCCCTTCGTTCGTTCCGTTAATTTGCCCCTATGAAATTCATCGTCTCCAGCAGCCAATTGCTGCGCTCTTTGCAATCCATCTCCGGTGTGATCAACAACAACAATACGTTGCCGATTTTGGACAACATCTTGTTTGAATTGGCTCCGTCTGCCCTGAAAATCACGGCGTCGGACCTGGAGACCACCATGAGCACCACGGTGCGGGTGGAGGCCGATGGAAGCGGTTTGGCCGCTGTGCCTGCCCGGATTTTGTTGGACACCCTGAAGTCTTTTCCCGAGCAGCCGCTGACCTTTACGTTTGACGACAAAACCCACGCGGTAGAAATCAGCAGCGACTTCGGCAAGTACTCGGTGGCCTTTGTGGACGGCGCGGAATT
>JBIIBX010000015.1:0-16242 GCA_044239185.1 Schleiferiaceae bacterium
GCCCGGGTGCACAATTTGAAAAATGTGCACGTGGCATTTCCGCAACGCGCTTTGGTCGTGTTTACCGGGGTGAGCGGTTCCGGGAAGTCCTCCTTGGCCTTTGACACCTTGTATGCAGAAGGACAACGTCGGTACGTAGAAAGTTTGAGTGCGTACGTGCGTCAGTTCATGGGGCGGCTGGACAAGCCCGATGTGGACGACATCAAGGGCCTATCCCCCGCGGTGGCCATTGAACAAAAAGTGGCCTCGCGCAACCCCCGTTCCACCGTTGGAACCGCCACCGAAATTTACGACTACCTCAAAGTGCTCTATGCCCGGGTAGGCAAAACGTACAGCCCCTTGTCTGGCATGGAGGTCAAACGCAACACCCCCCAGGACGTGGTGAACGCCGTAGAGGCGACTTCCTCCGGGGAGCGCTTGCTGCTGGTGTGCCCCTTGCCTACTGGGGACCGTTCCCTGGACATTGCGGCTCCGCTGTTGATGCAGCAGGGCTACAGCCGGTTGTGGACGCCTTCCGGTGTGTTCTCTTTGGACGACCAAGAAGCCCTATCCGGGATTTCCTGGGAGGACGCCTTGCTGGTGGTGGACCGCCTGGTTGGTGGGCCTTTGGACGAAGAAGGCCAAAGCCGGGTGGCCGAATCTGCGCAAATGGCCTTTTTTGAGGGACGAGGTTCTGCCTACCTCCTCCTATCCGACGGTACGCGCCTGGAATTCTCCAACCGCTTTGAGGCCGACGGCCAAAAATTTGAGGAACCCAGCCCGTATTTGTTTGCCTTCAACAACCCCATGGGGGCCTGCCCCACCTGCGAAGGTTTTGGATCTGTTTTGGGCATCGATCCGTTGCTGGTCATTCCCAACGCCCGGCTCTCGGTCTACGAAGACTGCGTGGCCCCTTGGAAGGGCGAACGGCTCAGCGAATGGAAGGACCAACTGCTCCTAGGCGCTCCCCAGGCCGGATTTCCCGTCCACCGTCCTTATTCCGAGTTGACCGAGCTTGAGCGGAAGATGCTTTGGAAAGGGTGCCCGTACTTCAAAGGAATTGACGACTTCTTTTCCTACGTGGAGAGCAAGTCGTACAAAATACAATACCGCGTGCTGCAGGCCCGGTACCGGGGAAGAACCTCTTGTTCTTCCTGCCAGGGTAGCCGCCTGCGTCCCGAGGCCTCCTACGTGAAACTGTCCGGAGTGTCGCTTCCGGAAATACTGCAATGGCCCATTGGGCGGGCGTTTGACTGGTTCTCTACCCTGGCCTTGCCTCCTGCGGAACAAGCACTTGCAGACCGCCTTTTAAAGGAAATCACCCAACGCCTGGACTATTTGGTGCGTGTTGGACTGCCGTACCTGACCTTGAGCCGCGGCTCCGCCACCCTTTCCGGCGGCGAGTCCCAGCGCATCCAATTGGCCACCGGACTGGGAAGTGCCTTGGTCGGCTCGCTGTACATCTTGGACGAACCCAGCATTGGTCTGCACCCCCAAGACAGCGAAAAATTGCTGGGCGTGGTGCAAGCCTTGCGCGACGCTGGAAACACCGTTGTGGTGGTGGAACACGACGATTTGTTCCTGGAAAAGGCAGACTGGCTGGTGGACCTCGGTCCCCGCGCCGGTTCTTTGGGCGGGGAAATTGTTTACTCCGGACCTCCTTCCGGGTTGTCCGCGCAAACCAACAGCTTAACGGCCCAGTACTGGACCGGCGCGCTGCGTGTGGAGCGCCCCAACCGCCGAACCCCAAGCGGATTTTTAACCCTTCAGGGAGCCCGCGAAAACAACTTGAAAAACATCGATGTTGCGTTGCCGCTTGGGTGCTTGCTGGTGGTTGCCGGCGTCAGTGGGTCCGGAAAAAGTACGTTGATGCGCAAAATCGCCGTTCCGGCCATTGAAAAAAAACTGACCGGTTTTGGGGACAAACCTGGGGCTTTTGACGCGTTAGAAGGCGACTTTCACCGCATTCATTCCATTGAGTTTATCGACCAAAATCCGATCGGAAAATCCAGCCGATCCAATCCGGTAACCTACCTCAAAGCGTACGACGAAATTCGGAACCTGTATGCCCACCAGAAATTGGCGGAATTGCGCGGTTTTAAACCCAAGCATTTTTCGTTCAATACCGAAGGCGGTCGGTGCGAGGTTTGCAAGGGCGATGGTCGCCTGACCATCGAAATGCAATTTATGGCCGACGTGCACTTGGAGTGCGAGGCGTGCGGCGGCAAGCGCTTTGTGGAAGAAGTCTTGGAAGTGGAATTTCACGGCAAGAACATCAACGACGTGCTGTGCATGACCGTGGACGATGCCATTGCATTTTTTGCCGCAAACGGACAGGCTAAAATTGCTGCAAAACTGCATCCACTCGAGGAAGTTGGCCTGGGCTATGTGCAACTTGGTCAACCCAGCAGCACGCTGTCTGGA
Source organism: Schleiferiaceae bacterium (assembly GCA_044239185.1). Taxonomy (GTDB): domain Bacteria; phylum Bacteroidota; class Bacteroidia; order Flavobacteriales; family Schleiferiaceae; genus CAMDTE01. Next base: position 2,404 of record JBIIBX010000015.1, read on the forward strand.
GGCGAGGCCCAACGGGTGAAACTTGCGTCGTTTTTGTCCCGAGGAGCCACGGCGGAAAAAGGCTTGTTTGTTTTTGACGAACCCACCACAGGATTGCACGTGGACGACATCCAAAAACTGATGATTGCCATGGACCGCCTTCTGGAATTGGGGCATTCGATTTGGGTGGTGGAACACCATCCGCTCTTTATGGAACAAGCGGACTGGCTTATTGAATTGGGGCCTGTCGGTGGAGACGAAGGCGGTGAGCTGCTTTTTTCGGGAGAACCTGCGGGAATTTTGGAGATCGAAAATTCGCCAACCGGCCGTTTTTTGCGCTCCAAGAAAAAATAAATAAAGTTAATGGTCACAAGTACCATTTGTAATAAGTCCAATGTTTAACTTTGGCGTAACCTTAATGTGTATGCATGAGGTTATTGGTTTGGTGTGAGGCCGGGGCTTGTCCCCGGCCTTTGCATTTCTACCCGGTCCAAATTGCCGAAATGCAGTTCTGCCCTGCCGGCCCCGTCGTCCTCTTGCTTTATTTCTTTTGCCGACGGGCCTCGTACAGCAAAACGGCAGCACTAACGCTGACGTTGAGGGAGTCCACCACCCCCAGCATGGGTATTTTCACCCGGAGGGTGGCAGCCGTGTCCCACTCGGGAGCCAGGCCACGGTCTTCGGGGCCCACCACCAAGGCCACGGGGCCCGAGAGGTCTGCGTCGGTGTGCACGTGCTGGGCGTCAAGGTGTCCCAGGACCACCGAAAGTCCGTGGTTGTAGAGCCAATTGCGGGCGTCTTGGGCCGAACAAACGGCTGTGGGAACATTGAAAATGCCGCCCAGACTGTTTCGGATGGCCTGCGGATGGTAGGGGTCGCACACGGGGTCTACCACCAGGACAGCATCTACCCCTGCAGCATCTGCGGTGCGGAACAAGGCCCCCAGGTTTCCCGGTTTCTCCGTTTCCACAGCAACCAATACCAGCCCAGCCACCGGAGTGGGCAGTGCTTCTAAATCAGACGGAGGAGCTGGAAAAACCCCCAAAACATGGTCTACGCTCTCGCGGACAGCCAGTTTTTGCCAGGCAGCAGACCCCAATTCCATCCAATGGGTCTCGGGAAAGGACCACCGGTCCAGCCAATCGCTCAAATGCGCCGAATCCGCCGGAAATGCCAGGTACTCGGGCGTCCAGCCAGACAGCAAAGCGCGTTCCACTTCGCGAAGCCCCTCTACCAAAACGACTCCGTCCTTGCGCCTTTCGGCGGACTTGGCTTGCCAGCGGGCCCATTGCTTGATGAGTGGATTGGAAGGCGAGTCGATGCGTTTGGTGTACGTCATCCTCCTATGCGTTTGGTTTTAAACCCCCACGCCCGCAATTCGGCTTCGGCCTTGGAACGAACGTCGCCTTGGAGCAGAACGCTTAAGGCTTCAACGCTGCCCCCTACCCCGCACGTGGTTTTGAGTTTTTTGGCCCACTTTTCTACGGCTTCCTCGGCCCCTTCCTCGTCCAAATCAACGAATTCCAGCAGTGTAACCGTTTTGCCAGCGCGGCCTTTCTTTTCAAATCCGATGTGCACCCATCCATGGGGCTGTACGTCGGACCTCGAATCCTGAGGTGCCTCCGCTGCAGCGTTTGGGTCGGGGGTGTATCCGCCCAATGCTTGAGACAAGGCGGCGGCAAAGGGGTTTTCGGAAGGAGTTCCGGTGCTGAATGGAGGTTTTTTAGCCATGGGCATTATTTTGACTCGCTGCAGGGGGCTCCTTGGGCCACCAAAGGCAGATAGACGTCGTAGTACTGGTGGGCGATTTTCTCGATGCTGAATTCGGCTGCACGCTTTTTGGCAGCGACCGAAAAGCGATGGGCCAATTCCGGGTCGGTCAAAATTTGGATGGCGGATTCGGCCATTTGGGTTACGTCGCCGATGGGAGCGGTGTATCCGGTTACCCCGTTTTGCACCACTTCGCAGATTCCGCCGGCTTGCGAGGCGACCACGGGAACCCCCGCAGCCATCGCCTCCAAGGCAGAAAGTCCAAAACTTTCCATCTCCGACGGAAGCAAAAACAAGTCGGCGTGTACCAAGATTTTCTCCACCTCGGCCATCTTGCCTACAAAAACCGCGTCGTGTTCCAAGCCCAGGGCGCGGATTTGGTCTTCCGCAGGTTCCCGCTCGGGGCCGTCGCCCACCATAATTAGGCGCGCAGGTACGTTTTGGTGCAATCGGTGAAATATTTCAATCACATCCGGAATACGCTTGACTTTCCGAAAGTTGCTAATGTGCACCACCAGTTTTTGGTCGGGCCGCGCCAAGAGCGCTCGTTGTTCGGGGTCCGGGGTGCCGTACCGGTCCATTTCTACAAAATTGGGAATGACCTGAATGGGCCGTTGGATGCCAAAAAGTTCAATGGTTTCCTTGCGCAGACTTTCCGACACAGCGGTAACCGCGTCGGAGTGTTCGATGCTGAAGGTAACCGCCGGGGAATACGAGGGGTTCCGGCCCACCAAAGTAATGTCCGTGCCGTGGAGGGTGGTCACTACGGGGATGTGGATGCCGCGGTCGGCCAAAATTTGTTTGGCCATGTAGGCCGCGTAGGCGTGGGGGATGGCGTAGTGCACGTGGAGGAGGTCCAGTTTTTCCCGCACCACCGTGTCCACCATTTTGCTGGACAGGGCCAATTCGTAAGGCTGGTACTGAAAAAGCGGATAGTCGTGGACGTTGACTTCGTGGTAGTAAATATTGCCCTGCAGCATGTCCAGGCGCACCGGCTGGCTGTAGGTAATGAAATGGACATCGCAGCCCTGCCGCGCCATCCAGGAGCCCAACTCCGTGGCGACGACCCCACTCCCCCCGAAGGTGGGATAACAAACGATGCCTATTTTCATGGTTTTGCTTCTTTGGATTTGCCCGACTTGGTCTTCTTACCGTCCAAATCGTAGGTTTCCCACCGAATGGAAACGTTGTTTTCGAACCATTCGTTCTTTTCGAGCGCTCCGTTGTCGTAAAAGTACTGCGCCAAACCCTGCTTTTGGTCGTTCGCGTACGGGTAGATGGCCATGGGGTTGCCGTTGTCGTAAAACCAAGTCGACGGGCCGTTCAGAATGCCGCGGACGTAGGTGCGCTGCTCCTTGGGTTTGCCGTTCCCATAGTACAGGGTGACCGTACCGTGGTACCTGCCTTGTAGGTATTCCGACCGCTCCACCCACTGACCCGAATGGTCCAAAAGCAAAACGACGCCGTCGAGCAGGCCGTCGCGGTACGAACGCAGGGCCACCAGCTGCCCGTTGGGCGCAAACTCCATCGAGGGACCGTTTAGGCGATCGTCGGCATAGGTGTCCCATTGACGGGGCAGGCCGCTGTCGTACCGGACCATCCAGCCGCCCACCCGGTGCATTTCTTGGTCGTACTGGTTGAACCCGTAAGGGATTTCTTCGGCAGCACCTGGGTGTAGGGTGTCCCTCGGTGCTGCAGGGGCACCAAGCGGGCATCCCGTGATTTTTTGCACCCCCGAAACACCGACCATCCCAACGATCGCCAGCAAGGCCCAACCTCGACCAGGAAACACACATTTCTGGATCATGGGGCAATGTGGTCTTGAATGACTTGTTGAATGCGGGTTCGGATGTTCATGTTTGCCAGCTTTTTATTATCGGCTGTCGGATGAACCCGGTTGGAAAGAAATACATAGACGGTTTGGGTTTCCGGATCTGCCCACGCGTAGGTACCGGTAAATCCGGTGTGGCCGTAGCTGTTGACCGATACGCAGCCGCAGGTGGGGCCGTCACCGTTGGCCGGACGCTTGTCAAACCCAATGCCCCGTCGGTTGGTGGAGCAAAAAATGCAGCGGGTGTAGTCGTCCACGTCTTGGGCCTCAAAAACCCGTTGGGTACCGGCGTCGCCGTGGGCCAAAAAGAGTTCCATGGCAGCTGCTACGCCGCGGGCGGTGCCAAAAATTCCGGCGTGGCCGGCAACTCCTCCCATCAAGGCCGCTCCCGGGTCGTGCACCGAACCGCGCAACACTCCTGTGCGGTAGTCGGACGCTGCTTCCGTGGGGGCAATATCGGGGTGAAAAAGAGAGCGTTCGGGCAAGAACGGGCCGTACCGAAGGTCGGAAATGCCTGCGGGTTCCCACACCGTGTGCTCCACAAAATCGGACAAGGACGTTCCGGATTTGCGTTCCAAGAACCGTTGAAACAGGTAGTAGCCCAGGTCGGAATAGAGGTAGGTTTTGGAACCCAGCGGAACGCGGGAAATTCGCGCCACCACCGTATCGGGCCAGGTGGACCGCACCCAGAGCGAATCGGCAGCGCGCAAGGAATACTCGTCGGATTTTTGATTCGAAAGCCAATACGGATCGGGGGCACCGTCCTTGAGGACCTGCTTGTCAAAGGGCCATCCTGCGGGAAGACCGGCTTGGTGGGTCAACACCTCCACCGCCTTCACCGAACCCAGTGGCGTATTCTTTAACTCGGGCAGCAAGGCGTCCATGCGGTCGTTGGGCGAAAACCATCCCCGAGCGTCGGCCACCAACAACGCGGGGACGGAGCCCAAAATTTTGGTGAGCGACGCCACGTCGTACCACGTTTCCGGGGCTACCGACGGCGAATTTTCTGCGTAATCCAGCGTTCCGTACCCTTTGTTGAGGGCAATTTTGCCGTTGCGTACGACCACCACTTGGCACCCCGGGTACGCTTTGGCTGCAAGGCCTTCCTGCACGATGGCGTCAATGGCGGGCTCCAAACCGGATTGGAATCCGGCATGCTCGGGGGTGGACGGCACCACCTGCCCGCGTGCGGGTACGGGTTGGTGCGTACCTGCTCGGTGTTTGACTCCCAGGTCCACCGGCAATACGCCGCTGGCCGAACGCTGTCCGGCCAAAAAATCCCGGACCGCTTGGGTGGCCGCGGGGTGGTTTTGGTACGCCACCAACACCGCTTGCGCACCGGAGTAGTCCTTGTTGCGGATGCCGTAGGGGCTGCCGTAGTGGACCACCACCACCCCTTGCGGAACCAATCGCTTAACCAGCAGGTCAAAGCCTTCCGGAACCCCGGCGCTCTTCCAGGGGCTGTCGTTGGAGGTGCGGTGCTCCAGCACGACGGGACGGCCGCGGGTGGCAGCCACCAGACGATCCACGGTTTCGGGTGTCAAGGCCCCTTCGTGGGTAAATGCCCCCAGGGCGGTTCCTCCTGGAGCGTTTGTTCCCGGTGATCCGGGCAAAACACCCGGCGCAGCCAGAACCCCGGCCTTGTTGGCTACGGTCAGAACGGCGGTTTCCGGCGCGGCCCAACGACCCGAGCGAACTTCAAAACCGGGCTGGGCATGGGCCACCGTGAGGGCTTGGGCAAAAATCGCTGCCGTTAATTCTTGCGATTTTACGTCTACCAAATCGCCCTCCAAACCTGCTCGCAGGGCTTGGAATCCTGGACGAACGACCAAGTGGTACTTGGCCATCAGAATGCGTTGAACGGATTCTTCGATGCGTTCCCGCAATTCCCGGTCGGACTTTGCCACGGCCAACAAGTGAGCGGCGGCCTTGGGGAAATCTTCGGTAAAAAGCAGGACGTCGTTCCCCGCGCGGAGGGCTTTTTCTTCCAACGGGCCCGTAGGCGCACCATCGGCGGCACCACGCATGTTTAGGGCGTCGGTAAAGACCAGGCCTTGAAAGCCCATTTCATCGCGCAAAACGCCCGAAATAACCTTTTTGGAGAGCGACGACGAAATCCCCGCAGGCTCCAGTGCCGGCACGTTCAAGTGGGCCACCATCACACTGCCTGCATGGGGCAACAGCGCCTTGAACGGTCTTAGTTCGACCGAATCCAAGGCAGCTCGGCTGCGGAGCACCGTCGGCAAGGTTTTGTGGGAATCCGAGTCGGTGTCCCCGTGTCCCGGAAAATGCTTGGCGCAATCCAAAACGCCTGCATCTTGCATGCCCCGGAGGTAGCCGTGGGCCATAGGAATGACGGCATCCATGCGCTGGCCAAAAGACCGCTGGCCAATGATGGGGTTGGACGGGTTGGTGTTGACATCCAAAACCGGCCCAAAGTTCACATGAACCCCCAGCCTTTTCGCGTGCCGGGCAATGGTTTGTCCGTACGCATAGGCCAACGACGAATCACCGGTCGCGCCCAAGGTCATGGGCCAGGGCAGCCGCGTGGTGGAATCCAAGCGCATGCCCAAGTCCCATTCCGCGTCCATGGCCACCAGCAAAGGAATTTTGGCTGCCTGCTGCAGCCGTTGGTTGAGGTTCCATTGCCGACCAGGGCCGCCTTGCATGTAAATCAGTCCGCCCAGGTGGTTCTCCCGCACGTACTTTTCCAACAGGGCCGCATGCTCCGGTCCTTTGTTGGAATAAGCCGCCACCATGAACAACTGCCCAACTTTCTGGGCATCGGTCATTTGGGCCATTTGGTCTTGGGCATAGCGCCGGGCTTCCGGGGTGTCGTACACCCACGGGTGCTTGGTCTGGGCTTGGCATGCCAGTGCGCTGAATATCAGCCCCATCCATGCGGCGGTTCGAATCAAAGAAATCATACCGAAAAGTAGGGTGAAATCGTGCTATCTTTGAGGTCAATGCGCTAAAATCATGGGAATTTTAAACGGTTCGTTCTTTCGGGTCCGCAAACCCCGTGGTTTCAATTACAAACCGCGGTTTTACGACGAGCGAAAAGAACGCTTGCAAAAGCTGCAATCCGGCCATCTGGACGAAGAATACGAACGGCGAGAACGCCTGCGCCAAGCGTGGAGAAGCAAGCGGACGGCCCAGCCCCTGTCTGGCAAAACCCTGTGGCGCTTGATTGTGGGCGCTTTGGTGGTTTGGGCCTTTATCCAATACGTTTCGGGCCAATGATTCAGTTGCTTCCGGAACATGTCGCCAACCAAATTGCTGCCGGAGAAGTGGTCCAACGGCCCGCTTCCGTGGTCAAAGAATTGGTCGAAAATGCGCTCGACGCCGGAGCTACCAAAATTTCCATTGCGGTGGAAGACGCCGGCCGCACCCTCTTGGCTTTCACAGACAACGGCAACGGGATTGCAGCCCACCAACTCCACCTCGCCTTTGCCCGCCATGCCACCAGCAAGTTGCGGGAGGCCGACGACCTGTACAGCCTGACCACCATGGGATTCCGCGGGGAGGCCTTGGCTTCTATTGCAGCGGTATCCCGGGTTTCCTGCACGTCCCGTACGGCCGAGGCTGCCCTTGCTACCCATTTGGAGCTCGAAGGGGGGCGCGAAATTCGCTGCGAGGAGCGACCAGGTCCGGTGGGCACCCATTTGGCCGTGCACAACTTGTTTTTCAACGTTCCGGCCCGTCGGCAGTTTCTAAAAACCGACGTTGTCGAATGGAAATCCATTGTGGAAGCCTTTGTGGGCCTGGCTTTGGCACATCCCCACGTAGCTTTTACTCTTTCCCACAACGGACGAGAAGAATTTCACCTGGAATCCGAAAACGACCGCTCTCGGTTGCTCCACGTGTTGGGCAAAAAAACCAACGAGCGGGTGGTTCCGGTGTCCGAAAAAACCGACGTGGTGGAAATTCAAGGGTTTATTTTCCGCCCCGAACACGCCCGAAAAACCCGCGGAGACCAGCATTGGTTTGTAAACCGGCGAATGGTGCGGAGTCCGTACTTGCACCGCGCGGTCCAAGATGCCTTTTCCGGCTTGATCCCCGAAGGAAACCATCCTTCCTATGTGCTCCACTTGACGGTGGATCCGGCGCGCATTGACGTGAATGTGCACCCCGCCAAAACAGAGATCAAGTTCGACGACGAACGGGCCGTGTATGCGGTGGTTCGGTCCGCAGTGAAACACGCTTTGGGGCAACACCAGGTGGCTCCAGCCCTGGATTTTGAGTCCATGCAGGCTTTTCAGACACCGCCCCGGTTGCCGCACGAATCGCCCCCGCCCTTCCCTTCTCTGACCATCAATCCCCACTTCAATCCCTTTGCGCCCGAAGTCCGCGAGTCCGCGGGAACGTCCGGCTTTGGGGGGTATTCGGGCGGTAGGGGGTCTGGATCTCCGTCGCACGCAGGAAGTGCTTCTGCGCGTCCTTCGGGAATCGGCGGACATCTGGCAGAAACCAGCGGTTGGAACTGGGCCGACGCCGTCGGTGTTCGCCCTTCGGACGACTCCGACACCCCTCAAAAATCCGGTGGCGCAATTTCAGGGTCCAACCCGATCTACAAACCGGGAAACGATTGGATTTCCCCGTGGAAGGACCCCTACCTGGTGGCCCTCACAGACGAAGGCCTGGCCGTTTTGCACCTGCCCCGGGTGCAGCAGGTACTCGCCTACGAGTCCTTGCTTCGTGCTTGGAGCGGCGATTCTTCCGCCAGCCAGCAACTGCTCTTTCCGTTGGAATTGCCCTTGAGTCCGTCGGACCAATTGGCCCTGGCGGCCCAGTCCCCCACGCTTCATGCCTTGGGGTTTGCCTGGGAGCTCACCGCGGACGGCCTTTTGCTCTCTGGGCTTCCTGCCGTCTTGCCGGCCGAAGGTGCCGAGACCGCCTTGCTGGATTTTCTGCGCACAGATACCCAAGACCAACCCGACCCTGCCCAAGGCGCCCTTTGGCAGTTGGCGCACCATATCCGGGGCGCCAAGCCGTCCCAGCTCCTGCCCGAAGAGCACCAACTCTTGGTCCAGCGATGGAAACAGTCCCACCACCGGTGGCACGATCCATCCGGCCGACCGGTGGCCCTCCTCCTGGACGCCCCCGCCCTTGATTCCCAATTTGACTAATTCCATGATGTACCGTCCAACCACTTTTTCCCTGCTCCCTCCCGTTGTAAAGAATCTGTTGATTATCAACGGGTTGTTTTATTTGGCTACCGTGGTGCTGCAATCCCAAGGACTGGACCTCATTGCGTACTTGGCGCTCTTTTTCCCAGCATCCCCTTATTTTGAGCCCTACCAGCTCATCAGCCACTTGTTTATGCACGGCTCCTTTGGGCACTTGTTTTCCAACATGCTGGCGCTCTGGATGTTTGGCACCCCCATGGAGAATCTGTGGGGCCCCAAGCGCTTTTTGACCTACTATTTTGTAACCGGACTGGGAGCTGCCGCTTGCCATTTGGCGGTAAACGCCTGGGACTACTCCCAGTGGTTGTCACTGGCCAACCTGGGGGACTACAACGCTGCGGTGTACCTGGAACAATTGCTGAGCACCCCAACCGTGGGAGCCTCCGGTGCTGTTTTTGGCTTGCTCCTGGCCTACGGCATGACTTTCCCCAACCAAGAGATCTACGTATACTTTCTCCTGCCCATCAAGGCCAAGTACTTTGTGGCCATTTACGGGTTGTTTGAGCTGTTTTCCGGCCTGTCCAATTCCGGCTCCAACATTGCCCATTTTGCCCACCTGGGCGGCATGCTTTTTGGCTTCTTGCTGATCCGGCACTGGCGCAAAAATGCCTTTCGGTTTTAAATGGCCTTCCTCACCCCGCTCAAACGCTTTTTTGGAAGCCCAGGCCACCGATCCACCGACCGGCTGGTGGGTGCCTTGCTGGTGGCGTTGGGGGTGCAGTACGCCTTGATTCTGGTAGACCGCCTCTCCGGAAATGCCTTCTGGCCCGCACTGGAGCAGGCATTGGCCTTAAAAGCAGGGGCTTGGGCAGAGCCTTGGCGCTGGGTTACCTACGCTTTTTTGCATGTGGACTTGTACCACGCCCTTTGGAACCTGCTGCTGCTGCATTTTGTAGGCCATGCATGGGAAGACCGCGTGCATGGGTTCCGAACCGAATTCCTTTTTGGGATGGCCTCGGTGGTAGGCGGTTGGGCATTCTTGGCAGCGACGGCAAGCCGTTCGGTGGGCGGCGATGCCTCGTCGGCGCATTACCTGCTGGGCGCTTCTGCAGGGGCCATGGGCATTTTGGGCGCCTTGACCGCGCGGCAACCCCACTTCCAAACCAAGGTGCTCTTCTGGTGGATGCCGCTTTATGCGGTGGCTGGCTTGTTGGTGGTGGTGGATGCCTTTTTCGCCTTGGGACAAGACCTCGCTTCCCTGGCGCACTTGACCGGGTTTGCGGCGGGTTTTGCCGTGCACAAACTCCTGCCCAGCGGCATGCCCGCCCGTTGGAGCCGCTTGGTACCTGCACGTTGGTGGAGTACCGGCCGCCCTTCCGCTGGTGGGCGTTCCTTCAACCCCGCGTTGCGGGTGGTCCGCGGCGGCTCCTCCGCCCAGAAACCCCAAAGTGTGTTGGAGGGACTCCGAGACCCGGAAGCCCGCCTCAATGCAGTGTTGGATAAAATCGGCAAACACGGAGTGGACTCCCTCACCGAGGACGAGCGCATTTTCTTAGAAAAAATGCAGCACTGATGGAGACCAAAACGAAGTCGTACCGAAAACCCCGCGGACTCCACGCGCTGGTGCTCCTCGCCCATTTGTCCTTGGTGGCTGTTACCCTGCCCAGTGCCTTGGCCTATTACGTTTCTCCCGAATACTGGAACGCCTTGGGCTTTTTTGCCCTTTTTCAAGGGGTATTTTTGTTGTACTGGGCTACCCAGTTGCGGCGCTGGGCCCTTCTCTCCGCTTTGGTATTGGCTGCAACCTTCCCCCAGTGGCGAGGACAATTTCACCTGCGCCTGGAACCTACCGACGGTGCTCCCCTGTGGCGGCTGATGACCTGGAACGTGCACGGCTGGCGCAATGCCGCCTGGACCCACGAAGATTCCACCGCAAACGCCATGGTCGCCCATGCCCTTTCCGCGGATCCTTTCGTCTTGGCGCTCCAAGAAAACCGACAAATTGCCCACGCTGCCCTGTCGGAACAGTGGCCCTATTCCTACCGCGAACCCGACGGCTCCGGCCTTGCCGTTTACTCCAAAAAACCCTTTGGCCGCAAGGGCTATGAGCCTTTTGACGAACCCTATCCCGGCCACGAAGGCTTTTTGTGGGCCGACTGCGCACTTCCAGCAGGCGACACCGTCCGCATCATCAACGTGCACTTGGTTACCACCACCTTTGTTCCCGAGCGCTACGAATCCTTGGAGCCGCAAATCGAGCAAGACCCCAGCAGCCAGTGGGTTCAGGAAGGGTCGGACATTGCCCAACGGTTGGGACGGGCCTCTGCCCGAAGGGCCATGCAGGTGCGTCAAATTGCCGCTTTTGCCCAAAACAGCCCGCATCCGGTAATCTGGTGCGGCGACTTCAACGACACCCCGTCTTCCTTTACCTACCGAACGGCCACCCAAAACGCTTCCGATGCCTTTCTGCAAGCCGGGCGGGGGTTTGGCAACACGTACGCCAAATTGGCTTTGATCCCCTTGAGGATTGACCATGTCTTGGTGCAGGCACCCTGGCACGCCGTTGGCTACGCCGTTTGGAAGCAGCCGTTTAGCGACCACCACCCTGTGGCCGTCGACTTTTCTACAGCAGACACCGTCCGGTAAAACCGGGGTAATCGCCCGTTATTTTTTCCGTGCACGGCGCAAATCCAGCAAGAAAAGCGGGTGCTGGGGAATTCCGTCTACCGATTTGGGCAGCACGCGCACCGATACGTCGTACCACAAAGGAATGACCGGGACTGCGTCGTGAATGCGTTGGTCCAATTGGGCCATTTGCGCATCCCGATCCGGGCCCGCTGGGGCATGCGTGGCACGATCCAGAGCGGCATCAAACCCGGTCAGTGCCGTTCGGGTGTAATTGGGCCCGCGGGGGGTCCATTTTCGCGAGTCAAACAAAGACAAATAATTTTCTGCGTCGGGATAATCGGCAATCCACGACGCCTTGAATACGGCCAGCCCTCCTTGCGATTTGGATTCGCGGAAAGCGGAGGCCGGCACCACCTCTACCTGCACCGGCACCCCCAACGCGGTCCACTGCCCTTGAACGAATTCGCAGACGTCGCGGCCGGATTCGGTGGTGCTGAGCACCACAGGACCGCCAGCGGCCTTCCACACCCCCCGAGCGTCCAGGCAGCCGGCCGCTTGCAGCAAGCGTTTGGCTTCGTCCGGACGGTACGAAAAAGGAGCGGCCCACTCGTCCGCGGAGCGGTACCCGGGCATTCCGGAAGGAATCATGCCCCCGTGCGCCGGGATGCCCATGCCGTTTTTCAAATGGCGCACCAAGGCCTGCCGGTCTACCGCCAACGAGAGGGCGGTGCGGACCCGAACGTCGGCCAGTACAGCGGGCTTGGGTTGCTCCATTCGGATGGCGAGGTATTCGGTGTTCAAATACGGCGCCACCTGCAGGCGAAAGCGCTCCGCCAACGCGGACTGCAATTTTCCAGACCGGGTGAGCAGTTGGTCCTTGTAGGCCACGTCTACCCCATGGATTTCGTCCAATTCCCCGCTCAAAAACGACAAGAACGCCGCCTGCCGGTCGGCCACAAACCGGATGGAAACGGCTTCTAAATACGGGAGCGCTGTGCCCAAGGAGTCCCGCTCAAAATAACGCGTATTGCGGCGCAATACCAGTTTTTCGCCTTCCCTCCACGCCTGAAACACAAAGGGACCGCTCCCCACCGGGGATCGGCCAAATGCATCGCCCAAGGTCTGCACGCTCTCGTGCGGAACCACAGAACAATACGGCATGGCCAGCAGCCCAAAAGGCGACGGCCCTCCTGCTGCAAAGCGAAATTCTACGGTGGTGTCGTTGGGGGCATGCAGAAATTCCAACCGGTCCAGTACCCAGGCACCGGGCGAGGCCAAGTCGGCACTCCGCAGGCGCTCCAGGCTGTACACCACGTCCGACGCCACCACGCGCCTGCTCCGCAGCATCCCCGGACCGGTGTGAAAAAATACGTCGGAACGCAAGGTGAACCGCAACGTTTGGCCGTTGACCTCCCATTTCTTCGCCAAAAGCGGCTGCGGGCGAAGCTGGGCGTCGAGTTCCACCAACGTCGTGAACAGGTGGCGGGCGGTCCACAGGGTGGCCTGTTCCCGGGCAAAGGCCGGATCCAACGTGGCAATGCCCGTGGGCTCGTTGTACCGAAAAACACCGGCCAAATCGTGCGTTTCTTCGGAATCCGACGAGGCTTGGCACGCTGCGGCAACCGCCAACGCGAAAACAACCGTTCCCGCTTGTACGCGCTTCCAAAATTTCCGACGAATAAGCCCCGCCCCCAGGTCCCGCGAAGGCCGAAGTACCCGTCGAAAATCGACACCGAAGAGGAAGGGAAAACCGCGCACAACGCAAAGGTAGTCCTTACCTTTGCACGTTCCATGAGACCCACCGTTGCCTTTCACACCCTGGGCTGCAAATTGAATTTTGCGGAGTCCTCTGCCTTGGCCCGCGATTTGGCGCAAGCCGGTTACCAACGCATCGATTTGGCAGACGGTGCCGACGTAGTGGTCATCAACACCTGCTCGGTCACCCAGCAAGCGGATGCCGAATGCAAAACAGTGGTACGTCGGGCCCTGAAAGCCAATCCCAATGCGTTTGTGGCGGTTACGGGATGCTACGCGCAGCTCAAGCCCAGCGAGGTGGCGGCCATGAAGGGCGTGGATTTGGTCTTGGGCGCCAAAGAGAAAATGAACCTCCCGCACTTCCTCGAGGACCTGCACAAACGGCCCCACGCAGAAATCCATGCCTGCGAAATTCAGGACGTGGACCAATTCACCAGTGCCTACAGCATAGGAGACCGCACGCGCGCCTTTTTGAAAGTGCAAGACGGTTGCGACTACAAATGCACCTACTGCACCATCCCCTTGGCCCGCGGGATTAGCCGATCGGCCCCCATGGAACAGGTGGTCCGCGACGCCCAAAGCATTGTGGCGCAAGGCATCCAAGAAGTGGTTTTGACCGGCGTCAACATCGGCGACTACGGCAAGGGCGAAATGGGCAACAAACGCCACGAACACACGTTTTTGGACCTGCTGCATGCCCTGGACGAGGTCGACGGCCTGGACCGCATCCGGATTTCGTCCATCGAG
>JBIIBX010000138.1:0-4175 GCA_044239185.1 Schleiferiaceae bacterium
AGCCTCTGACGCCAAGGTGTCTGGTCAGTACGTGGACTCGCACATTGACATAGGCGTTTCTGCTTTGTTAGAAATTAAAGACCACGGTCAATCCGTACGTCACTTAAAGTTTTAATTGAATTTATGCGCACCAAAAGTTACAAGAAGAACCGCATCAACGTAGTCACCTTGGGATGTTCCAAAAACACCTACGATTCGGAAGTGTTGATGGGCCAGTTGAAGGCCGCTGGAAAAGACGTGGTACACGAAGCGTCGGGCAAAGAAGAAGGCGAAGTGGTTGTGATCAACACCTGCGGTTTTATTGACAATGCCAAGCAGGAATCCATCGACACCATTCTGACCTACGTAGAGAAGAAGCGGCGCGGCGAAGTCGAAAAAGTCTTTGTAACCGGCTGTTTGTCTGAGCGGTACAAGCCCGACTTGGAACGCGAAATCCCCGATGTGAACCGGTATTTTGGCACGCGGGATTTGCCCCTTTTGCTGAAGGAATTGGGCGCGGACTACAAGCAGCAGTTGGTGGGCGAGCGGTTGTTGGCCACCCCCCGGCACTACGCCTATTTGAAAATTTCCGAAGGCTGCGACCGTCCGTGCTCGTTTTGCGCCATTCCCCTTATGCGGGGCGGGCACGTTTCGAAGCCCATCGAACAGTTGGTGGAAGAGGCCAAGAAGCTGGCCGCCAAAGGGGTCGTCGAGCTGATTTTGATTGCCCAGGATTTGACGTATTACGGACTGGATTTGTACAAGGAACGCAGGCTGGCTGAACTATTGCGCGCGTTGGTGCAGGTGGAAGGCATCGAGTGGATCCGTTTGCACTATTTGTTCCCGTCCGGATTTCCCGAAGAGGTGTTGGACGTCATCCGCGAGGAGCCCAAGGTCTGCACCTACGTGGACATTCCGCTGCAGCACGCCGTGGATCGGGTGCTCAAAAGCATGAAACGCGGCACCACCCAGGCAAAGACCAATGCCCTGATTCAAGCCATGCGCGAAAAAGTCCCCGGAATCACCATTCGGACAACGCTGATTGTGGGGTATCCCGGTGAAACCGAAGCGGAATTCGAAGAGCTGTTGCAGTGGGTGAAAGACCAGCGGTTTGATCGCTTGGGGGTTTTTCCGTACTCCCACGAGGAAAATACCTCGGCCTACGGGCTGGAAGACGATGTGCCGGCCGAAGTAAAACAACGACGTGCCGACGCCATCATGGATGCCCAAATGGAAATCTCCGCCGAACTCAACCAAGCCAAGGTAGGTCAAACCCTGCGGGTGTTGGTGGACCGCGTGGAAGGGGACCATTACATTGGCCGCACGGAATTCGACAGTCCCGACGTAGACAACGAGGTTTTGATTCCGACGGGGGAGTATTCGTTGACCCCGGGGCGGTTTGTAACCGTAAAAATTACCGACGCCACGGAGTACGATTTACAAGCAGAGTTGGTACCTTAGAGGTCCGCGATGTTTCTCATTTTTGATACCGAAACCACTGGCTTAATCGGCAACAAATCAGCCCCTTACACGGATGAGGCGGCTTGGCCCCGCGTGGTCCAATTGGCGTGGCAGCTCCACGGGTTGGACGGCGTGCTGGTGGAACAGCGGGATTTTTTGATTCGGCCCGACGGATTCAACATTCCGTACAAAGCCCAATCGGTGCACGGCATCTCAACCGCCCTGGCCCAACAGGAAGGCGTTTCAATGGCCGAAGCCTTGTCTTCATTTGGCGAAGCCTTGTCCAAAGCCACCCGGCTGGTGGGCCACAACCTGGAGTACGACCAACTGGTTTTAGCCGGCGAGTATTTTCGAGTGGGATTGGAAAATCCGTTGCCGGCGTATGCAGTAGTAGACACCTGTCGGGAAGATACCGCCCAGCTCTGCCAACTGCCCGGCGGGCGCGGAGGGAAGTTTAAGTTTCCCAAGTTGGAGGAGCTGTACCTCCATCTTTTTGGAACCGGATTTGACCAGGCCCACAATGCCACAGCGGATGTTGAGGCCAGCGCACGGGTCTTTTTGGAATTGGCGGCACGCGGATTTTATTCCGAGGCCCACCTGGGAGGGGCAGCGTCTGGAACCATTCGGCAAACCTACCCGCAAGCCGTACCGGGTTGGGGCATTTCCCACCGAGACCTCAAAGCCGCCAGCGCCCGCTTGACCGAGGTGCTGCAGGAAAAAGGCATTGACCTGGCTGGAGCAACGGATGCTGACGAGCACCATGTACCGGGTAACGCTTTTGCGGAAACTTCGTCTACCGCCCAGCCGGGCGTTTTCTTCCACGTTCACCTGCACTCGCAGTTCTCGGTTTTGCAGTCCACTGCTCGGGTGGACGGTCTGGTCAAGCGTGCTTTCTCAGACGGTCAACCGGCGGTTTCGTTGTCGGATTTGGGCAACATGATGGGCGCTTTTCAGTTCATCAAATCCGTCGAAAACGTCAACAAATCCCGCCCCGAAGGAACGGAGCCTTTGAAGGCCCTGGTGGGGTACGAAGCCTTTGTTTGCCGGAATCGCATCGATAAATCCGTGAAGGACGACGGGTTCCAAATTCCCCTGCTGGCCCTAACCAAAAAGGGCTACCAAAATTTGGCCCGTTTGAGCAGTGCCGGGTTTATTGAAGGATTTTACTACGTGCCGCGCATCGACAAAGCCCTTTTGGCGCAGTATTCGGAAGGAGTGGTGGCGCTGACGGGCGGATTGTCGGGGGAAATTCCCCATTTGATTTTGAACGTGGGTCTCAAGCAGGCCGAAGAAGCTTTTTTGTGGTACAAAGAAGTATTCGGAGACCGCTTTTATGCCGAACTGAACCGACACGGGCTGCCAGAGGAAGACGTTGTGAACGACACGCTGTTGGGCTTTTGCAAAACCCACGGCGTCCCCTTTGTACCCGCGAATAACGCGTTTTACTTGGATCGGTCGGAAGCGGAGGCCCACGACATCTTGTTGTGCGTCAAGGATTCGGAAAAAAAGTCTACACCGGTAGGGCGGGGCAGGGGGTTTCGCTACGGCATGCCCAACGACCGGTTCCACATGGCGTCGCAGGCCGAAATGCGCCGCTCGTTTGCCGATCTGCCCGAGGGATTTACGCATTTGGAGCACCTGCTAAACCGGGTGGAGCCCTTTGCCTTGTCCCGGGAAGTATTGCTCCCAAAATTTGAGATTCCAGCGGAGTTTGTGCATCCCGAGGACGAACAAGACGGAGGGAAGCGCGGGGAGAATGCCTATTTGCGCCACCTCACCCTGGAAGGTGCCAAGCGTAGGTACGGAAGTCCTTGGTCCGACGAGATCCAAGAGCGACTGGATTTTGAGTTGGCGACCATCGAAAAAACGGGCTATCCGGGGTACTTTTTGATTGTGCAAGATTTCTGCGCCGCCGCCCGGGAAATGGGGGTGAGCGTAGGGCCTGGCCGCGGCTCGGCAGCCGGTTCCGCGGTGGCCTACTGCATCGGCATCACCAACGTAGACCCCATTCGGTACGACCTCCTGTTCGAGCGCTTTTTGAATCCCGACCGTGTTTCCCTCCCCGATATCGATATCGATTTTGACGACCGTGGCCGCGACAAGGTCATTCAGTACGTAATCAACAAGTACGGCTCCAGCCAGGTGGCCCAGATCATCACCTACGGCTCCATGGCGGCCAAAAGTTCCATCAAGGACACCGCCCGCGTTTTGGACCTTCCCTTTGCCGAAGCAGACCGCCTCACCAAGTCCATGCCCGACGGCAAAAGCCTGTACGAGGTCCTGGGGGTGGACGACAAAAAACTGCGCGAAACCCTGCGGCAGGAAGACTACGCCAAGGCCATCGAATTGCGCAAAATGGCCAACGGCACCGGTTCCATGGAGGCCGAGGCCCTTCGCCAAGCCCAGGTTTTGGAGGGGTCTTTGCGGAATACCGGCATCCACGCGTGCGGCGTAATCATCACGCCCACCGACATTCGGGACCTGATTCCGGTGGCCACCGCCAAAGACAGCACCATGTGGTGCACCCAGTTTGACAACGCCGTCGTCGAAAGTGCCGGTCTGCTCAAAATGGACTTTTTGGGGCTCAAAACGTTGACGCTCCTGAAAGACGCCTTGGAATTGATCCGCATGCGCCACGGTATTGCCATCGATTTGGAAACCATTCCCATCGACGATCCCGCCACCTACGCCCTGTTCCAACGCGGGGATACCGTCGGTATTTTCCAGTACGAATC
>JBIIBX010000139.1:0-4162 GCA_044239185.1 Schleiferiaceae bacterium
TCACCCTGTTCACCTCTTGGGCCGCCAAGTAAGGCTCGGCGACCTACTTCGCAACTACGCCGACCTTTGGCAAATAGCCAAAAAAAATAGGAGGACCCTCGGGATCCTCCTACTTAGCTTTACGCTATTAGGTCTGCTTATTGGCATCCTAAACCCCAAAAAATACGAAGCCGAAGTGGTCATCGCCATTGAGGACGACGACTCCAGCGGATGGCAAAACCTCCTCCAACAGTTCGGCATTGACGTTGGCGGCAACAACCCCGGTGGAATTTTTAAAGGCGAAAGTTTGGTTCAACTCTTCATGACCCGAACCCAAGTGGAGCGCACCCTTCTGCGCGAAGCGGAGTTTGAGCCAGGTAAACGCGAAATTATTGCCAACCGCTACCTAAAAACCAGCAAACTCTCCAAAAAAGATGAATTCAAGGGGGTTCAATTCACCTCCAACCGTTCCGAGTTCACCCCTCTCCAAGACTCGCTTTTGTACCTCATTTACAAAGACGTCTCCAAGAGCTGCCTCGACGTTTCCAAGCCCGACCAAAAACTGAGTATTATCCACGTCAACGTCAAACACCAAGATAAATTCCTGGCGCAGACCCTGGCACTCGAAACCGTTTGGAACACTTCGGATTTCTATATTGAGCTCCTCACCAAAAAGGCACGGAACAACCTCAAAATCCTTGAGCGCGAATCCGACTCCGTTCGCCGCATGGTAAATAAAAACATGTTGAGTTCCGCCCTTCAATCCGACGATTACCTCAACATCAATCAGCAGGTACTTAAGATTGATCAGAACAAGAACTTGGTCGACCTCCAAATAAACGTTTCGCTTTACGGAGAGCTTATCAAGAATGTGAAACTGGCCGAAATTGGAATTCGAAAGGAGACCCCCTTGATCCAAATTGTAGACACTCCTCAATTTCCTTTGGAAAAGGCCGGCTTTGCATGGTGGCAATGGGGGGTGATTGGCCTCGCTGCTGGATTCCTTTTTTCTGTGCTTTACGTGGCATTCCAGCCAACGGGTTCCGACACGACCGCCCCACAAACCCATTCGTAAGTCGTTATGGCGGGCCAAACCTGGGCCATTTTGGTCGCATACGGCTGGAGCCCACGGCTTGAATCGCAGTGGAGGAACTTCCTCCGGGAATGGTGCTTGCCCTCAAACGCCTTGGTGGTCCAAAACGACCCCAATGCCTCCGACTGCTCGGGCTTTCAAACCGTTCGAGGCAGCAATGCCCATGCGGAATTCAGCGGCTACCTCGAAGGTTACAAAGCCCTCGCCGACCAGCACATGGGCCAGCTCCCTCTGCTCGTCGTGAACGATACGCTTTTTTCGCACCGCTGGACCTCCGGCTGGCGGCGGGCCGTGCGCCTTTGGGCGCACCGCCCGCCGCCAGCCCTGCTGGGGGACACGCGCTTGGACCGCATTCCTGGGACGCCGGTGGAGATGGCTTATTTGAGCTCGTGGATTTTTGGGATCCATGGAGTGGAAGCCCACGCCGCGTTTTTGGCCGGGCTGGAGACCGTTGTTCAGCCTGAGCACTGGGGAACGCCTGCGTACGAGATGCCCGAGTACCGTGGGATGGTCCAGGGGTATTTGGACGGCCGGAACGGACGCGGTTGGAGCCAGGCCGGACGGGCCACTTCGGAGGTGCGTTCGCTGAAAGAAAAGTGCATTTATGCCGAGCATCGACTGGGAGGGATTTGGATGGGCAAGGTCCGTCCGTCCGATGCCGATAGCCGGTTGGAAACGGATGTAAACGTTTACCACGGGTTAGAGGGCGTGCCCAAACGTTTAGACGTCGATTTTGAAGGCCAGAATTTGGCAGGCAAATGGCGTGGGGCGATTCGGGTTTTTGATCGGGGTTTTTCGGCTAAACGTCGGTATTTGGGGATGTTGAAGGGGGTAATGGGAGATTCTTGGGGTCGGTTTGGGTCCAATGATCGCGTGTGAGTTTGGAGACGATGTCGGAAGAAAAAGAAACGTTTGTAGAACGGGGCAGAAAGTGGCTCAGAAAAGGGACGATCCCTTTTTTGCCAATGCTACTTTTTATGCCCAACTTCTTCCCCCCCCTCCCCGTCGGACGCATCGAAACCTTCCCCTGGGCCACCTTCTTTTCCTTCGACCGACGTCTGACGCTTCCCTTCGCCTACGTCTTGGTCATGGCCCTTTTCCTCCTCTCCGCGGGCTACTCCCTTTACGTTTACGGCAACCCCATCTCCGTCCTCCGGAGTTACCTCTCTCTCCTTAACGCCTCCCTCATCTTCTACCGGTTGTGGAACACCGACGGCACCGACTTTATTCGCGTGGTGAAGGCCCTGATGACCGTCCTTTTGCTCCACATCGTGCTGAGCTTGTGGCAATTCAGCGGCACCGTCCCCGACGCCATCATGTCGTTCATCCAGTATTTTACCCCGCGTGCCACCGACCAAGTCCTGGGCCAGGGTCGGGGGGTTTCTGGGATTTACGCGGAACCTGCTTACGCCGCCTACGCCGTCCACTACAGCTTCGTTTTCTTGCTGCTGCTGTCCAAAACACATCCGTTTTCGGTGAAGGGCTTGGCGCTGCTGGTCGTCCTGCTGGGCTTTGACCTCATCGTGAGCCGCTCCGCCACGGACGTCGTGATGTTGGGTGTGATGCTGCTGGGCTTTTTGAACCGGCGGAATATTTTTCAGGCGTCGCTCTTTATAGCGGGTCTGTTGGTGACTGCGCTTATTTATGCCCGCGTGGGCGACGACCCGCCGCGGTCGGTCATGCTGTTGTACAATTTGTTTTTCAACCTCAATTTGAACGATCCGTATTTGACGGTTTTCAACGAGAGCGGATTTCGGTTGATTTCGATTTACGGCGGGTACATTTACGGGCTGGTGCATCCCTTTGGCGGGGGCATTGGGTCGTGGCCGGTGACGTCGTTGGTGGCGCTGGAGATGACGGGGGTGGATGCCTTTGAGATTTACTTTTATTTGGAGATCAACGAAGGCTTTTACTACCCCACGCGGCCGTCGGCGTTTGCGTCGGAATTGTTTATGGAAGCGGGCTGGGTGGGCTTTTTGCTGTATTCGGTGGCGTTTTTTGCGATTCCGAGGTTTCGGGAGTTGATTCGGAATCCGTTTGGTCGGGCGGTGTTTTTTATGTTTTTGTTCAACTTCTTTGTACTTGGAACCATCGGGGATCCTATTGGGACGGCCGTTTTGGGTCTGACGTATGTCTTTTTGATCAAGTTTAAGGGAGAATTGCCGGATGTGGAGGACAACGGATCGTCGGATTTGCCCCCGGGGAGCGAGGGAGAAGGCGCCCCCACCCCCCTGAGCCCCGTCCCAGCCGCTTCCGCCTCCCCTTCTCCCACCCCAGGCGCCTCTTTAGGCTTTTCCTCCGCTTCAGGCGCGAATTCCGCTTTGGACGGGGTGGGCATCCCAAACCAACCGTCGTGAAGGTGAAAAATTCGGTGTGGTATTTGGCAGACAAGGGCGGTCGGGCCTTGCTGAATTTGGTGGTGTTTGCGTGGGTTTCCAGGGCCATGGGTCCGGAGGGATTGGGCTGGCTGGGAGTTGGATTGGCGTGGATGGCGTTGACGTCGGGCTTGGGGGTTCCGGCGTTGGAGGCGTGGTTGATTGCGCAGTGGCCCAATACGCCGCAGAACGAAGTTGCGGGCGTGTTTCGAAAAGCCGTTTGGACGCACACCGTAGTGACGGGAGGATCCTTGGTATTGGTAGGATTGGCGGGCATGCCGGGTTGGGGATTGGGTATTTTGGCGGCGTCGGGGTTGTTCCGGAGTTCGGATGCCTTTCGGACGTATTTGGAATCCCACGGGCAAGCGAGGCGCACGGTAATTTTTGAAGGCGTTGCCTTTGCGGCCGGTGTTGTGGCCAAATTGGGCTGTGTTTGGGCGGATGCGGCTTGGGGCTGGTACGCCTTGGCCTTCGCGTTGGAGCCCATTTTGGCCTGGCCGTTGCTGTGGAGGGCGGTTCGGCCGTTGGCCGGGATTTCGTTGCGCGAGGTACTGGTCCCGCTGCCGGACGCCGCCGAATGGGGCGCATTTGTTCGGCAAATCTTGCCGCAAATCTTGGCTTTTGCTTTGTTTTTGGGGCAATTGCGGTTGGGCACCTTGCTTTTGGAAGCGTGGTCTACGCCGGCAGAAGTTGGGCATTGGACCGCGGCCCTGCG
>JBIIBX010000140.1:0-4149 GCA_044239185.1 Schleiferiaceae bacterium
GTACTGCAAATTGGCGTCTTTTTCTCCCAGGTCCAGTTGGGTCACCATAAAAACGGTGAGCATCCCCCGCAAACCGTAGAAGCAAAAACGCTCCCACATTTCGGTGAGGAACAACCACCACAGTTGCTTGGGGTAGGTGCCGCGGAAGTCGCGGATGTTTTCTAAGGTAGTGTCCATAGCGATTAGGCGGTTTTTTCCTTCAAGACGGCCGCAATGCGCTTCACGCCAACAAAGAGCAACACGGCGCATACCATGGCTCCGGTAAAATTGATGTAAAAGACCATGCTTTTGTCTGGGTTGTCTGCGCCCATGTGGCCCAAGACACCGGCCAATTTATTGCCGATGGAGGTGGAGAGGAACCAGCCGCCCATCATGACCGCGGTAAGGCGGCGTGGACTCAACTTGGATACCAAAGACAGTCCCATGGGGCTCAAGCACAGCTCGCCGATGGTGATCACCGCGTAGGTGCCCAACAACCAGCTGGCCGAGACTTTGTCTGCGCCGTTGTGGCTGGCTTGAACGGCCAAAATCATAACCAAGGTGCTCAAGCCGGTAATGAACAAGCCCAATCCAATTTTCAGGGGGGTGCTTGGTTCTTTGCCCCGTCGGCCCAAGAAGCCGAAGAAGCCCACCACCAAGGGGGTCAGGAAGACCACAAACATGGGGTTCAACGACTGGAACAACTCGGTGGGGATGAGTTGCATGGTTTCGCCCGGCGCGGGTTGCTCGGACGCCGGCAGGTTTTCGAAGTAAGGATCCTTTTCTGCTGCAGGGTCGGTGGGCATCTCGACCGTTTGACGAAGGGAGAGCTGCTCGGCCACGCCGCTAACATTTTCGGGCATTTCGCGGTAGGTGTACTTTTCTGCCCACGACGTCAATACGTTGCCGTTTTGGTGGAAAATGGCCCAGAAAATGATCACCACTACAAAGATGTACAACAAAGATCCGATGGGTTTCTTGTCTTCAGCGGAAGATTTCAGGTAGGTGGTCAGGTAGAAGAAAGCCACCGGCAAGCAGGCAAACAGGAAGGTGTCGTTCGACGTGGAACCAAATACATTTTCTACGCCAAAAATGGAACCGGCATTGAATCCGATGGCTGCAAAAATCAGGGCAGGCACAAAGATGGTCAATGCGATGCGGGACAAGGGCATGTCCTCGGGTTGAGCGGGTTTGATTTGGTCGGCTTCGGACAAAATGGTCTTCCCACTCATAAAGATTCCCACACCAACGAGCATGCCAATACCGGCCGCGGCAAAAGCGTAGCCCCAGCCGTACTCGTTGCGCAACCACGCTGCAATAAAGTTGCAAGCAAAGGCACCGATGTTGATGCCCATGTAGAAGATGTTGTAGCCCTTGTCTTTGAGGGAACTGTATTCCGGCTTGTTGTAGAGGTTGCCCAGCAACGTCGAAATATTCGGTTTGAACGCCCCGTTGCCCAGGATGATCAGCAAAAGACCCACGTAAAAGGCCGTTTCACCGGGAATGGACAGGGTGAGGTACCCCGCGGCCATCAACAGACCGCCCGCAATGATGGTTTTTCGGTATCCAAAGACCCGGTCGGCCAACAGCCCCCCAATGAAAGGGGTCAAATACACCAATGCAATGTAGGTGCCGTACACGTCGTTCGCCGTCGAATCGGACCATCCCAAGCCTCCCTTGAGGCCGTCGGTCATATACAGGAAGAGAATTCCGATGATCAAGTAAAATCCGAAGCGTTCCCACATCTCGGTGAAAAACAGGGTGTAAAGTCCCTTGGGATGCTTTTTTGCGGCGTTTTGGCTCATGCGTTTGAAGTTTAATTGCGTTGGACGAAGGGGGGAAGGTAAAGAGAATTAAAGGTTTTCCAGCAAGAATTGGGTCATGAGGGTGTAAAGATGCAACCGGGTCTTGCCTCCACTGATGCCGTGGTTCTTGTCCGGGTAGACCATGTAGTCAAAGGGCTTGTTCGCTTGGATCAGGGCTTCGGCCAGGCGCATGGAATTTTGAACGTGGACGTTGTCGTCCCCGGTTCCGTGTACCAGCAAGAACGATCCCTTGAGTTTATCGGCATGGGAGAGGGGAGAGTTGGCGTCGTACGATGGTCCATTTTCGGCGGGGGTGCGCATGAACCGCTCGGTGTAGATGTTGTCGTAAAATCGCCAGTTTGTCACCGGGGCAACGGCCATGGCCGCCTTGAATACGTCGGCTCCTTTCAGGATGCAGTTGCTGCTCATGTAGCCGCCGTAGCTCCAGCCCCAAATGGCCAAACGGGCGGGGTCCACGTCGGGCTGCAGTGCCAATGCCTTGGCGGCAGCAATTTGGTCTTCTACCTCCAATTTCCCGAGCTGCTGGTAGGTGCATTTTTTGAATTCCCGGCCTTGGGCTCCGGTGCCGCGGTTGTCCACGCAGACCACCATGTACCCCAACGAGGCCAGGTGCTGGTACCAGAAATAATCGCGGCCGCCAAAGACGTCCAGAACCTGTTGGCTCCCCGGTCCGCCGTACACAAACATCAAGACCGGATACTTCTTCCCGGCTTGGTAGTTGAGCGGCAAAATGCGCCAAGAAGGCAGGGTCCGACCGTCGGACAAGGCCAGCGGCAGAAACACCTTGGGGCTCAATTTGAACTTTTTGAGCCTTTCGGTCAAAGCGGCATTGTCTTCCAGTACCCGGATCTCTTTACCGGAAGCGGCAAACAGCCCAATCCGTGGCGGCTGCTGCGCGGATTGGTGCGTCAGAATGAAGTACGTGAGGGTCTTGTTGAATGCGGCCTGGTTGGTTCCCGGTTGCCCGGCGACGGTGCGGGGCTTGCCGCCTTTCACCGAAACGGCGTAGACCTCGCGTTGGGCAGCGGACTTTCCCGCGGCTTGGTAGAAAACCGTGCCTTTGGCATCGGTTCCGTAGTATTCGGTGACGTCGGAGGTGGCATCCGTGAGGGCTTTGCGCTTTTTACCGTCGGCAGAAACCCAGTAGAGCTGGTTGTACCCCCCGGCTTCGCTGGCCCAGACCAAGGATCCGTCGGGAAGGACTTCCCACTGGTCCGTAACCTCCACATAGGCTGCGTCTTTTTCTTCCAGCCACAGGCGGGGAGCGCCGTCCAGACGTTGGGTGTAGAGCCGCAAGTGGTTCTGCAGTCGGTTCAACACCATAAACGCCAATTCGTTTTTGGGCGTCCACTGCACGCGGGGAAGGTATTCGTATTCCAGCCCGGGCGCCATGGGGGTGACGGTTTGCTTGGAGAGGGAATACGCGTGGAGCGTCACCTTGGAATTGGCTTCTCCCGCTTTGGGGTATTTGAACTTCTGCTGGGAAGGATACAGTTCGGAACCGTATACATCCATGCTAAAAGAGGCGACGTCGGTTTCGTCGAACCGCAGAAAAGCGAGATTTTCGCTGTTGGGCGACCACCACAACGCAACGTGAAAGCTGAATTCCTCTTCGTACACCCAATCCGGGGCGCCGTTGATAATGCGGTTGCGCACTCCGTCCGTGGTCACGGCCCGGCGCTCTCCCGTGGCGACGTCAAACAACCAGACGTTGTTGTCTTCCACGTAGGCTACCCATTTGCCGTTGGGGGAAAGTTGGGCATTTTGGACGGGCTTGTCGCCCAATGACACAAAGGACCGGTCCTTGATTTTGTACAAACCGACTTTGGCGGTGTACGAATGCCGGTAAATGGAGGCCAGGTCGGTTTCCAGCAGGAGGTACTGCTCGTCCGGGCTAAACGTATAGTTTTGGATGGCAAACGGTTGATTTTTACCGGCCTCCAACTCCTTGGACGTGACCAAGACTCCTTTGGATGTCCCGGTGGCGTAGTCAAACTTTTCAATTTGCGCACCGCCCTCGCCCCGCGTCAGCCGGGTGTAGTGGACCCCGTCGGCCATGGACCGCAACCCGTTGATGGATTTGCCTCCAAAGGCATAAACGCCCCAGACGTCGTCCAAGGTAACCGGCCGCGGCTCGGTGGCATTGTTTTGGGCACGAACAGGCGCAACGGCCAGGGTCAAAGCAGCAGCAAAAGCGGCTGCCAGCATCTTGGGATAGTGCATACTTTTGTATTCAATGAGCGACGCCGAAGATAATGCAAAATGGATAGAGGCGCTTCGAGCGGCCTTGCCCGATGATGCCGTACGGGTAGACCAACCCGCCCGGGATTCCCATTCCCACGAC
>JBIIBX010000016.1:0-15960 GCA_044239185.1 Schleiferiaceae bacterium
GCGGAATAGATGAGATTTACTCCCAGGGCACCAATGGTCTCCTGTTGGTGTTTTGCATCGTTTTCGTGGAGGCGAACGTGGAGGATGATCTCGTTGGCTTCTTTCTCCGGAGAAGTTTGAAAACGGATGCCGATCCAACCGTGTCCTTTGAAGGTCTTGGTAAAGTTGATGGTCGCAACGGTGTTGGCAAAAGAAAAATAGCACCGGTCCGGGGCTTTCTCCCGGGACAACCGGTCTTCGATCAGCTGGTATTCGTGGTTGATCATCTTCCGCAACCGGCGTTCGGTGACGTACCGTCCGTCGGTTTCTTCGCCGTAAATGGCGTCCGAGAAGTCCTTGTCGTAGGCAGACATGGCCTTGGCAATGGTGCCCGAAGCGCCTCCTGCACGAAAAAAGTGTCGAACGGTTTCTTGACCGGCACCAATTTCTGCAAACGTGCCGTAAATGTTGGAGTCAAGATTGATTTTAAGCGCTTTTTGCGCGGAAGTCAAAACCATTTGTTCCATGCATCAAAAGTACGACTAAATTTGTGCCATGTCCGCCATTTCATTGGAATTTTTAGGCACGGGAACCTCCCAAGGAGTGCCCGTAATTGGCTGCAAATGCCCCGTTTGCACGAGTTCGGACGCGCGCGACCAACGCCTTCGCTCATCGGCTTTGCTCCGTACCCAGTCGACCACGGTGGCACTGGATTGCGGCCCGGATTTTCGGCAGCAAATGCTGCGTGCCGGCTGCGATCGCTTGGATGCGGTTGTGCTTACCCACGAACACATGGACCATGTATCCGGCTTGGACGATCTTCGGGCCCTACAGTTCAAGCAAAACAAACCGACCACCATTTACTGCACCGAATCCGTGGAGTACCGGTTGCGGCAGCAGTTTGCGTATGCCTTTTTGGAAAATCCCTATCCCGGCAGTCCTCGGTTTGACGTCGAGCGCATTGCACCGGACCGGGATTTTTTGGTAGGTGGAGTTCGTTGGACTCCTTTGCCGGTCGAACACGGGAAAGGCGAGGTACTGGGCTTTCGGGTGGGAGACGTAGCGTACGTAACCGATGCGTCGTTCATTCCCGATACCACCTTGGACAAGATGCATGGATTGGAAGTGCTGGTTTTGAATGCCTTACGGGTGGAACCGCATTACAGCCATTTTCATTTGGCCCAAGCCCAGGAAATGGCGCAGCAATTGGCTGCAACGCAATCCTATTTTACCCATATCAGCCACCATTTGGGCCTTCACGCGGCTATTGACCAAGACCTGCCTTCGGGAATCTCCTTGGCGCACGACGGGTTGGTCGTTTCCGCGCTTTCCTAACCTAAATTTCGAACGGAAGGCGTTTTTTGAGAATTTCGAAGCGGGCTACTTCGTTTGGATTTGGTAGTATTTCCCGCGGGTGGCCAGAGCAATGGCAGCCCCTTGCAGCTTCCACTGGGTGGGGTAGTTGGCTCCCTTGCCAACGCGCTGCGGTGCAGGGGCATCGGGATGAAAGACCGTTAACTCGGCTGGAGAACCTTCTACAATGCGAACTTCGCCCAGTTGATACAGGGCGCGGGGGCCATGGGTGACAGCGCGAACCCAGGTGGATTGTGCCTGGCGTCCTGTTCCGAATTTGGCGGTGAAGGCACTGTAGCCAAATTCCAACGTGGCCATTCCCCAAGCAGCGTCGTCAAACTCAACCTGTTTGTGCTCGGTGTCGTAAGGGCGGTGGCCAGAGGCAATCGCATCCAGGGTACCGTCCAACAGTCCGTTCCAAAGGGCCTCTTGGTCGGAAGGTCTTCGCAGGGGCGGGAAAACTTTTAAATGCGTGTCAAATTGCGCCAGGTCCTCGTCTGTAAAGACCAAATGGGCCAATGTGGTATCTGCGGTAATGGGCAGGCCTTTTTGTTTGGCTTCTCGAATGACTTGCACACCCTCGGCCGACGAAACGCCATGAAAATGGAGACGTCCGCCTGCGTATTCCAAAATCCGAATGTCCCGTTCCAAACGCAGTATTTCAGCCAAAACAGGCGTCGATTTGAGGCCAAGTTGGGTGGTAAAAGGACTTTCGTTGACCATCCCGTGGGGAGAAAACGACCGGTCAAAAGGCACGCTCAAGAGGGGAATTTCCCAATCTTGGGTGTACTGCAATCCCAGTTGCAGCAACTGGGCCCGCTCGGTGGGGAGGTAGGCGTCAAAAAAGCCAATTGCGCCTGAAGACAACATCTGGTGCAATTCGGCCAGCTGCAATCCTTCGGCGTTGGTGCTCAATGTTCCGAGTGGAAGCAGCTCGATGGGCAAGTGGGAGGTACCCGCAAGAAAAGACTGGATACCGGTGGCAGAGTCGCGTACTGGCGTCCCTTCGGGCGAAACAACCACTTGCACATAGCCCCCGTGAATCCCGGCCAAGGCCAGGCTTTCCCAGGTCTCGCGTTCTTCCTGGCCGGGTTGGCCTGCCGTAGCCAATAGGTCTACCCACCCCGGGGAAACAAAGGCAGTTGCGGGTTCTTGAGAGGGGTGAATGGATTGAATGATTCCGTCTTCCAGAACCAAGGAAACGGTTTGGCCATCGTACGGAGAGGCGGGGTCTACCACCTGGACGTTTTCCAATCGATCACTCATGTGTTCAAAGGTAGGGATTTGCGCGCGAAATAACTCTCTGCAACGACCAACACCAGTGCCAAGAGGGCAAGCAAGTAGGAGGGAGGAATGGGGGATTTCGATGACTGCAGCGGTTCGGGCGGACCTGTTTTCCACCCTTTCCATTCGTTTTTCTGGTACGGATTCCAAGAAGCGTGTTCCGTACGGGGAGGATGGACGGCGTACACAGCCAGGGTATCCCCGTTGGATTTCACGTGGGCAATCCAACCGGGATGGACCACAGGGAGTTTGGTTCCACCGTCTCCCGATGCCAGAATGTGTCCATTCTGCACCATTTGCCCGTCGGAAAAAGAGAGCTGGGCCCAGGCACTCGCTGTAGTGGCACGGTGTACTTGGCGGTTGGGCCATTCGGCCATCCGTCGAATCCAGGCATACAAAAGGGGAGTAGCAGGCAGGTTGCCGCCGGTAGCGTCGTTCCAGCCTGCGGCCCACCAGAAAAGTGGTAGGTTTTGGTGCATGGCGAGGGCTACGCGTCCTTGCGGATTGCTGAGGAGCGGTAAAAAGGCGGCGTTGGCCAGGGAGTCAGGCAGTCCAGAACTGGGTATTTTTACACCTTCCAAGGCCGTTGGCATTCGGACAATTATGCTGGAATAAAACTCGTTGTGTTGATCTATCTCATCAAAAACTTCAGGGGAGTTTACTGGTGCTGGGTTGCCGCGGTTCGTTCCCAGTACCGCAATTCCCTGACGAGCTGCTAAGCGCAGGCTGGCCTTTTCGGAAGCCGAACGCTGGTCCCAGTCCGAAACCACAAGGAGCGCGGTTTGCTTGGGGTCAAGATCGGATGCCATCCACTGGTTTTTACGAACGGCCAAATAGGGTTTTGGACTCGGAAACCATTCGGAGGAAGAACCGGCGGTTGGCCCCAAGTAGACAATGTTCTTTTCTTTTCGGGGTTCCAACCAAAAAGAGCGCTGTCCGCCGTGGGAAAACCGCAATTCCAGGCGACATCCGTTTGCTCCGGGGTCCAAGGTGAATTCCGACGCCACCGTTTGGCCTTTGTTCGGAACCGCTTGGTACAAGGTCCACTGCACTTGTTTTCCGCCGGTCCACCAACTCAGTTTTTGGCTTCCCTTGGGGGATTCCTGGGCAGGGAACCGCACAAATCCGGTCCAGCGGTTTTCCCCTTTTGGATTGCGAACCACCCACGTCGAGTCCGGCCAAGAATGGTTCAAGGCCTCTCCCTGCAAGAGGGTAATTGATTTCCCTGTATTGGAAAGGTCTTCGGAGTTCCATTGGCCATCGGTAACGGCCCATTGTGCCGATTCGAACAGGGCGGCTCCTTGGCCCAATCCCGCCGTTGGGCGGAGGCTATCCAGCGTTTTGAGCCATTCTTCGGCCGTACGGGTGGACGACCCCAAAGGAAGGGCTTCGGATTTGATTTCGATCCATTGGTCTGCGGGCGACTCCTCCAAGACCGACTTAACTTCCTTCCGCGCAGCGTCAAACCGGGATTGCGTCTCGTCGTAAGGCATTTCCATGCTCGCCGAGGCGTCCAAATACCACACCCATTGGGCGGACGGCTCGGCAGTCCCAAACCGCACCTGAGCGAACAAGAGCACGGCCAAAAGAATGGAAACCAAGCGGATCAGCAGCAGCAAGCGTTGATTGGGCTGGGATTTTCTCGACTGCGCCTCCCACACTTGGCGCAATAGACGAAGGTCGGGGAAAACGGACTTTTGGGGACGTAAAAGCTTGCTGAAATGGGCATAAAGGGGCAGGGCGAGAAGCAAAAGCCCCCACAAGGCGGCGGGGTTTCCCAGGGTTATTCCTTCCATTCCGATGCGTTTCTAAGGGTGAAATGAAAGCCCATGCCCGGTTTGCTCTTCATTTGCAACACCCCTTCCCACGTGACGACTTGGTCCGTTTTGAATTTTTGGTTCTTTACCGCCAATTCCAACCCCATAACACTTTCCGGACCTGCTCCACCGCAGAAGAAACAAGACGAAAAGGTGTAAGCCGACAGGGCGTAAACGCTGCCCGTTACATCAACGGGAACCATGTACCCTGTGATTCGAACCCTTTGCCCTTGCCACGCAAGAACTTCCGGTGTAAAATGAGCCATTTGCGACCAAGAATTTCGGTTGGCATCAAATACTTCTTCAAAGCGGGTCGTAGCCAACTGCCTCCAGGTAATTTTGGTCGGTGCTTGTCCCGCTGCATGAATCGACAATACCGACAGAAGAAGGCACAAGCCCAATGAAAAACGGTGCATCATGGGTTCAAATTTACGCATCCAAAAGAGCGGTGTGGATGGAGGTGGTCAAAGCGCGCCAGGTAGGCAGCAGGGCCAAAAGGGCGGCGGCCAATCCGCCCCACCCCAATAGGTAAAAATCCAAAGGAATCCACTGAAAGAGCGGAAGGGTTACGGGCCACCCGGGCAGCGACCAAATTCCTTGGGCCAGCCACCCCAATGCCCATCCCAATCCCAACACAAAAAAGAAGGGGCCTGCAATAAAACCGTAAATCTGAATTCCGTTTGCGCCATTGGCCCGAAGAAGAGCCAACTCGGCCCGCCTTTCCAAGGCAAAGTTCCACCACATAAGGACCATGGCGAACAAGGCAAGGGCCGTCATCAAGGTACTCATGCCAGAGAAAAGCCGGTTTCCTTGGTCCAAAAGGCTGCGTAAACGATTGATTTCCAACGGAGGAGAAACGGCCATGCCCTTTCCGTCTGAGCGGATGGACCGCGGAAGAAAGAGGGCAGCCATGGGGCTTTGGGTGCGCAGCAGGACGGCGGTATAATCTGCTGGAGCATCGGGGTGAACGGCCCAAACGGTTTCCAGGGGAGTCAACAACAACCCGTCCACGGCCTTGCCGCGGGCGTCTCCGATTCCCACGACCTGGTACGGGTGGTCGGTGTGGTCGCCCAAATCGCCTTCGGCTCCGTGGCTGCCGTAAAACGTATCACCAAGCTTCAGGTCCAGTTTGGACGCGGCGTCGATACCTGCGATTACCTCAAAGGGTTTTGCGGGCAGTCGACCCTCCCGAAGGTCCATTTTTTTCCAGTCGTAAAAAGCGGGGGTGCATCCCAAAATGCGGACGCCCTTGGATTCATCGCCATACGCCAAAGGAAATGCCTGTGCGATGTCGGGGTGTTTCATCCACCGATTGGCCCAGGCCGTATCTATATTTCCGACGGGATTGTCCAAATGGAAAACGGACGCTAAAAGGGCTTGGGTAGGCGAGCCGACGGCAGACAAAACCAAGTCGATCCCTTCCAATTCGTCTACCAGGGCTTGGTCGGAAGCGCGGTGCAACCGCTCCACCCCCATGGCGGCCCCCAATCCTACTGCAACGAGCAAGGCCTGTCCGAAGGCTTGGCCCGGCCGGGTGCGCAGGTGCAGCAGTCCCCATGCCAAACTTTTGAAAAAAGTGCTAAAGCCCATCGGTTGTCGGTTTGTGGAAAAGGATGGAATCGTCTAAAAAGGAATGCGTCCGGGCGTCGTGCGAGGCAATCAAAACGGCACCCTTGGTTTCTTGGGCCCAGTTCTGCAAAATAGTCAGGGCCTGAGCGGCTTGAAAATCGTCCAAAGAGGCAGTGGGTTCGTCGGCCAAAATGACCCGGGGCGACCCGACCATGGAGCGCAGCAAGGAGACCCGCTGTTGTTGGCCCAAGCTCAGCCGGTCTGCCCGTTCCAAAAGGAGTTCATCCAATTCCAGCGGTTTCACCAAATCCAAAAGTGAAGGGGTCAATGCCGTGGATTTTGCCCAGGCCGTCATTTCCAGGTTCTTTAAAACCGAAAATCCGGGCCAGAAAAAGGGGCGCTGTGGAACCCAGCCCATCCACTTCTTGCGCCAAAGCGGGGGAACCGCAACCCCCGGACGCAATAGGCCTAAATCCGGAAGTTCCAGGGAGCCAGTGGCCAATGGGAGCAGTCCGCCCGTGGTGTGCAGGGCGGTGGATTTCCCACAACCCGAAGGCCCTTTGAATCCGACGACTTGCCCTTCAAACAACGTGAAATCCGGCCACACCACTGTTCTGCCGCTGGGGTAAACATGGCTCGCAGCACGGGAGATCAGCACAGGATTCATCTTTCAAAGATACGGATGCAATTTGGCCCAAACTTTGTATCTTCGGTAGGACAAAAAGGAAATTCAATCCAAATAGTACCAGCGATGAAAAAATTCTTGATTGCGGCCTTTGTTATGGCCTCTGCCGGTGTTTATGCGCAATCGGCTACCCCTTCGTGCTGCCAGAAGGCCGCAGGATCCACTCCTACGTGCAGTTCTGCCGGAGCCTCCAAAACGGAAGCATCTTGCCACGACAAAGCCGGCATGGAAAAGGCCAAGGCCTCTAAATCAAAAAAACCAGCCGGAAAAGCGGGTAAAAAATCCGAAGTAGCGGTGATTGAGCGCCGTATTGAAATCCGAGATAATGGGGAAGGCATGCAAGAATTCTTGCAGAATTTCCCAATGAACCCCACCGAGCAAGGCGATCGGGTTTTTTTTTTGAACGGAGAGGAACTGCCGAACGGCATTCCTAGCGACAAAGCCCGTTTGGGCGTGGTGGGTTTTGAAAATGCACCCGATATAGCCGGAGCGATGGTAAAAGAAGTGGTACCCGTTAGTACAGCGGCCGCTTTGGGTTTGCGTCCGGGGGATGTCATTTTTCAGTTTGATGAAAAGACCATTGGGTCCTTCCAGGATTTGGTTGGAGCGATGGAGGCCAAGAATGTTGGGGATAAGGTAAGTGTCAAATACCGCAGAGACGGTAAACCCGGTGAAGCGTCGGCCTTTCTTATTCCATCTTCTTCGTTGCCCATGTCGTTTTCAATGGGCCTTCCTTTGGACCTAAATCCCGAGCGGGGTTCGGTAATTATTAAACGCGAAGAGATACGTCGCTGATTTTTTGCAGCCCGGCCAAACGTCGGGCTTTTTCGTTTTTTGATTAAAGTTGAAACATTGAAAAAACTTTTCCACCCAGCGTCTGAGCGCGGACATGCCAACCACGGATGGCTAAAGGCCAACCACTCGTTTTCGTTTGCCAATTGGTACGACCCAAACCGAATTCATTTTGGCTGTCTCCGGGTGTGGAACGACGACTGGGTGGCGCCGGGCATGGGCTTCGGCACGCATCCCCACAACAACATGGAAATTGTCACCATTCCACTGGGAGGCGTATTGGAACATGCCGATTCCATGGGGCACCGGGAAAAATTGCACACCGGGGAAGTGCAGGCCATGAGCGCCGGGTCAGGCATTACCCATTCCGAATACAACGGAAGTGCCACGGAACC
Source organism: Schleiferiaceae bacterium (assembly GCA_044239185.1). Lineage (GTDB taxonomy): Bacteria > Bacteroidota > Bacteroidia > Flavobacteriales > Schleiferiaceae > CAMDTE01. The sequence continues at coordinate 7,875 of JBIIBX010000016.1, forward strand.
CTGTACCTTGTTCCAAATCTGGGTTCTTACAGCTCAACAAGGGGCGACTCCCCGTTACGGGCAGGTAGCCATTCGCCCAGAAACGTACCAAGACCAATGGAATTTCTTTGTGGGGCCCGATTCGGACCCTGGTGTGGATTTGCACATTTACCAAAATGCTTGGTTTTCTCAGATTGAATCCCAACAAGGAGGATCGTATTCCTATCCGATTCAGGGCGGTGTTGGCAACGGGGTCTACTTCCTGGTGGTTCAGGGAAATGCAACCGTAGAAGGGCAATCCCTTTTGGCTCGCGATGCACAGGGCGTTTGGGAAGTGGAATCGGGTCGGGTAGAGGTAGTTCTTTCTCCCGGAGCCCGTTTGGTGGCGGTGGAAGTACCCATGGCGCTTCCGGCCATGCACTAAAATTGGGCAAGCCGAGGCACAGGTTGTACCTTTGCATTCTTCATTGAATGTGCCATGTTTGAGAGCCTAAGCCAAAAGATTGAAAAAGCAGTTCATCGTCTGTCTGGCCGGAGTCGGCTAACGGAAATCAACGTTGCCGAAGCGGTAAAAGACATCCGTCGGGCGCTTTTGGATGCCGACGTGAGCTACAAGGTAGCCAAGCAGTTCACCGACGATGTTCGGGAGAAGGCCCTTGGGTCGGATGTATTGACGTCGTTGCAACCGGGCCAGGTGATGGTCAAGATTGTCCGCGACGAGATGGCGGCGCTCATGGGCAATACGGCCTCTGAATTGGATTTGAAAGGCCACTTCAATGTGGTTTTGATGGCCGGTTTGCAGGGTTCGGGTAAGACCACCTTCACGGCCAAATTGGCCAATCTGCTCCAGAAAAAGAAAGGAAAAAAAGTGCTTTTGGTGGCCGCGGACGTGTACCGTCCAGCCGCCATTGACCAACTTCAGGTGCTTGGCGCCCAAATAGGGGCGGAAGTCTTCACGTTGGCAGGCGAAACAGACGCCGTTCGGATTGCAAAAGAAGGCGTGGCCCACGGGCGTTCCCGCGGATTCAATGTGGTTTTGGTGGATACGGCCGGTCGGTTGGCGGTAGACGAGACCCTGATGGCGGAAATCAAGGCCATTCACCGAGCGGTAGAACCTACCGAGACCCTCTTTGTGGTGGATTCCATGACCGGACAAGATGCGGTGAATACGGCCAAGGCTTTTCACGACGCTTTGCATTACACCGGGGTGGTATTGACCAAGTTGGACGGAGATACGCGCGGCGGTGCAGCTTTGACCATTCGCGCCGTTGTGGATGTTCCTGTAAAGTTCATCGGTACCGGCGAAAAGATGGAAGCCTTGGACGTGTTCCATCCGGACCGCATGGCCGACCGAATCCTGGGCATGGGAGACGTGGTGTCTTTGGTGGAAAGGGCCCAGGAGCAATTCAACGAGGAGGAAGCACGAAAAATTCAAAAAAAGATTGCCCAAAACCGCTTTGGTTTTGATGATTTTCTGGGTCAAATCCAGCAGATCAAGAAAATGGGCAACATGAAAGACTTGATGGGCATGATTCCGGGTATGTCCAAGGCCATGGCTGGGGTGGAAGTGGACGACGACGCTTTTAAGTACATCGAAGCCATGATCCATTCCATGACCCCCGCAGAGCGTTCAAATCCCTCGGTTTTGAATGCGTCCAGAAGGAAGCGAATTGCTTTAGGCAGTGGAAGATCTGTCGAGGATGTAAACAAATTGATTAAGCAATTTGAAGACATGAGCAAGGTCATGCGCATGATGCAAGGGGAAGGCGGTCGCCGGCAAATGATGAATGCCCTAAAAGGGTTTCAAGGATGACGTCGTCTCCTTTTTTGTTGTTGGATGGAAAGGCTGCAGCGGCTGCTTGGAAAGCGCACATCCGCGAGGAAGCTGCTCACGGTGTCTTGGTTGGTAAACATCGGCCCCATTTGGCGGCCATTTTGGTGGGAGATCACCCCGCCAGTGCGGCCTATGTAGCCGGTAAAATCAAAGACTGCGAAGAAGTCGGTTTTAAGTCGACCCTGCTGCGGTTTCCTTCCGACGTACACAAAGAAGACTTGTTGGAGGCCATCGATGCCCTCAACCGCCGGAAAGATGTGGATGGGTTTATCGTTCAGTTGCCCCTCCCGGAACATATTGATGAACACGAAGTTTTATTGGCCATAGACCCGGCCAAGGATGTCGACGGTTTTCACCCCGAAAACGTAGGGCGCATGGCCCTGGGGTTGCCCACCTTTGTACCGGCTACCCCGTACGGAATTTTGCTCCTCCTGGAACACTTTCAAATCCCAACGGCAGGCAAACATGCGGTGGTGGTTGGACGGAGCCACATTGTGGGTTCCCCCATCAGTATTTTGCTGGGCCAGAACACCCCTGCCGGAAACGCAACCGTCACCTTGGTGCACAGCCGTACAGAGGGTTTGGAAGACCACCTGCGCGACGCAGACTTGGTTGTAGCAGCCATTGGAAAGCCCGAATTCATTGAAGGAAAATGGCTTAAGAAGGGTGCTGTTGTCATTGATGTTGGAATCAACCGCGTGGAGCGCGATGGAAAATCCAGGCTCGTCGGCGATGTGGACTTTGCCAGTGCCAAATAAGTTGCAGGTGCACTTACGCCCGTGCCCGGAGGGGTAGGGCTGATGACCCGTGTGGGTCTCCTGATGAATACGTTAAAAGCTGCGCATGGCCTCCGTTGATGCAGGGGAAAACCTCCCTTTGATGGAGGCGTTTTTAACCTTGCAAGGCGAGGGCGCCCACACCGGTTCAAGCGCCTATTTTTTGCGCATTGGCGGTTGCGATGTCGGTTGCCATTGGTGCGACGTAAAAGAGTCTTGGAATGCTGCGCTGCATCCGGTTACGTCGGTGGACCGGATGGTAGAAGACGCGGTGGCTTCCGGGGCGCCAACAGTCGTTGTTACCGGTGGAGAGCCTTTGATGTGGAACATGGCTCCACTCACCCAAAAACTTCGAGAAAAGGGGTTAAACGTGCATCTGGAGACATCCGGAGCTTATCCTTTAACGGGAACCTGGGATTGGATTTGCCTTTCCCCAAAAAAAACCAAAGCTCCGCTGGCCGAGTGGTACGGTGCAGCGCACGAACTCAAGGTGATTGTTTTTAATCAGAATGACTTTCAGTGGGCTGAGACCCACAAAGAAGCCGTTCGGTCGGAAGCCGCGCTTTTTCTCCAGCCCGAATGGAGCAAAAGGGAAACCACGATTCCCCAAGTTGTTGCTTACATCGAGGGCCATCCTGCTTGGCGGCTCTCGTTGCAAACGCACAAGTACATCGGACTTCCTTAAAGGGTTTTTCCCGGAGAGTTCAGGCGTTCCACTTTGTCCACGCCTTTCACATCTTTTAGTTTTCGAATCAAGTTGTTGAGGTGGCCTTTGTCTTCCACAGAGACGACCAAGTCCCCGTGGAATACGCCGTGGTCTCCGGTGATGGACATGGAGCGTATGTCAATTCGTAAGTCGTTGGAAATAATACGGGTAACATTATGGATTAACCCTTGCGTGTCCATTCCTTGCAAGCGCAGGTAGGCTGTAAATCGTCGGTTGTCTGCATTTTTCCACTTGGCGACAATGGTCCTTTGGGCAAAACGACTTTGAATGGCCACCACTTTGGCGCAATCGGTGCGGTGCACCACAATGCCATCGGCCGCATGAAAATACCCAAAAACGTCGTCTCCCGGAATGGGTCGGCAGCAGGTGGCTAAAGTGTGCTCCAAAAGCAATTCGTCGGGACCAAAAACCAAGGTATTGCTGGATATTTCGTCGATTCGCGACGACTTATCGGAAACGGTTTGCGCTTTCTGGTTGCGGGAAAAACGTTTGCGCAGGTAGTTGTAGAACCCCCCGGATTCTTCCCGCAAGAAATTTCGAATTTGTTCGGCTTTGATCGTTCCTTGGCCGATTCGTAAATGCAATTCACTGGGTGTTCGAAGGCCAAAGAAGTTGAGCATCAATTGAATGGTGCTCTGGGTGGGCTCCACTTTGGCCGCCTTGAGCATGCGGTCCAAGGTGGTTTTTCCACTGGTGGCCGCTTTTTGGTGGCGGTCCCGAAGGGCCTGGCGAATTGCCGCCAAGGCGCGGGGAGTAACCGCCCACTGCAACCAGGCCTCTTGGGGTTGTTGTTTATCTGTGCTGATGACTTCAATTTGGTCACCGCTGCTTAGGCCAAAGTCCAAGGCGACCAACTTGCCATTCACTTTAGCCCCCAGCGTATGGTGTCCGAGGTTGGTGTGGATGTCGTAGGCAAAATCGAGGGCTGTGGCTCCCTTGGGAAGCCGTCGAATTTCGCCTTGGGGGGTGAAAACCATGATTTCTTCGTTGACCAACTGCAACTTGAAATTGTCCACAAAATCAATGGCATTTTCGTCTTGGTTTTCCAAAACCAGCCGCACTTGGTCTACCCACGCATCCAGCTGGGTGTTGGAGGATATGTCTTCTTTGTATTTCCAATGGGCGGCATAGCCTTTTTCCGCCATGTCGTCCATGCGTTCGGTGCGAATTTGCACCTCAATCCAGTGGCCTTCTGGGCCCATGACGGTGGTGTGCAAGGACTCGTAACCGTTGGATTTCGGGGTGGTGATCCAATCGCGCAGACGGCGTGGATTGGGCCTAAATTGACTGGTTATAAGGGAATAAACCTGCCAGCAAACCTCCTTTTCCTTTTCGCGCGGGGTACTCAAAATGATGCGGATGGCGTATTTGTCGTACACTTCTTCAAAGCGAATGCCTTGATTCACCATTTTCCGCCGAATGCTGTAGATGCTTTTTGTCCTTTCCTTGATACTTACTTCGACCCCTTGGCTTTTCACCAAGTCTTTCACGCGGTAAGCAAACCGCCGGAGGTACTTTAAATCGTTTTCCTTCCGCTCCTCCAGTTTTTCTTTTATTTCCTCAAACGTTTCCGGTTCCGTGTACTTCAGGGCCAGGTCTTCGAATTCGGTCTTAAACGCATAAAGCCCCATACGGTGGGCAAGCGGGGCAAAAATGAACAGGGTTTCCGAGGCAATTTTCAGCTGCTTGTGGGCCGGCATGGCGTCCAAGGTGCGCATGTTGTTTAACCGATCTGCCATTTTGATCAGGATCACGCGGACATCGTCGGAAATAGATATCAGCATTTTGCGGAAATTCTCCGCTTGCACCGAAGTGTCTTGGTCAAAAACCCCCGCAATTTTGGTCAGTCCATCCACCAGCCGCGCTACGGTTGGCCCAAAAAGCCGGTCGATCTCTTCCAGGGTGTAGTCGGAATCTTCCACCACGTCGTGCAGCAAGGCGGCCGCAATGGAGGTCGGTCCGAGTCCGATTTCCTTGGCAACGACGAGGGCGACTTCAAGAGGATGAACGATGTAGGGATCACCCGACTTGCGTTTTACATTTTTGTGCGCGTCGTTGGCAAGGTCAAAAGCGCGTTTGACCAATTCTTTGTCTTTGGCATCCGCTTTTCCTTCCATGCTCCGGAGCAAACTCCGGTAGCGGCTTTGAACTAAGGCTTCCATGCCTTTGCCGGTAGCAGTTTTCCTTCAACCTCCCCAAATCCAATCCGAATGCCATCTTTCTCGCAGTGGCCGCGCATAACAACGGTGTCTCCGTCTTCCAGAAAAGTTCGGGTTCCTCCGTCGAGCAATGGAAGAGGGCGGGAGCCGTTCCAGCTCAATTCCAAAAGCGAGCCAAAGGAGTCGTCTTTCTCGCCGGAAATGGTTCCGGAGGCCATCAAATCACCGGCTTTAACAGCACACCCGTTCACCGTGTGGTGCGCCAATTGCTGGGCCATGCTCCAATACATGTGTTTGAAGTTGGTTTTGGAAACGATTGTTTCGGTACCTGATTCGGGGACGATTCCCACCTCCAGGTGCAGGTCTATGTGGCTTTTTGGAGTGGATTGCAAGTAGGGAAGGGGCTGAGGTTCTTGCGCCGGGCCGTCTACCCGGAAGGGTTCAAGGGTTTCTAACAAAACCACCCAAGGCGACAAACTGCTGGCAAAGTTTTTTCCCAGAAAAGGCCCCAAGGGAACGTACTCCCATTGTTGAATGTCCCGCGCGCTCCAGTCGTTAAAGAGGACCAAGCCAAAAATGAAGGATTCTGCTTTCTCGGTGGAAATCCAGTCGCCTTGGGTGGGGCCTTGAGCGGTGAGGAAACCTACTTCCAACTCAAAGTCCATTTTAACCGACGGACCAAAAACGGGGACCGGGTCTTGGGGGCCCTTTCTTTGGCCGTTGGGTCGGTAAATGTCCGTGCCACTCACAACAACGGTACTTGCTCGGCCGTGGTAGCCTACCGGAAGATGCAGCCAATTGGGAAGGAGGGCGTTTTCGGGATCCCGGAACATTTTGCCCACGTTGGTGGCGTGTTCTCTGCTGGCGTAAAAGTCCGTGTAATCGCCAATCCGAGCGGGGAGGTTCATCGTGACCTCAGAGATAGGACGTAAAACCAGAGCGCGGTGCTCGGGAGACGCCTCCAACCCCCAGGAAGACGTCGTTCGAAACAATTCGGAGAGCCGATTGCGGGTGGCCGACCACACCGCAGGACCGCAGGCCATAAAACCATTCAACTGCCCGAGGCCAAAAACATCCAGGGGCAAACCGAGGGAATCCAAGTAACCCAATTGCTGCAAGGCATGCAGGTCAATGGCCGTGTCTCCAATGCGCGACCCACAAACGGTCCCGCTTTTGGGATGTTCAAAAACGCCAAATGGAAGGTTTTGAATGGGGAAGTCGGAATGCTTATCAACGGGTATCCAAGCACTTATGTCAGGTCGGTTGGCATCGATCATTTTGGCCTACTTTTGTTATCTAAGATAGCACCAAAACATGCAACGCGACAACGAATTATTTGCCTTGATTGAACGCGAGCGCGTCCGTCAAACCAATGGATTGGAACTGATTGCCTCGGAGAATTATGTGAGTCCTGGGGTACTGGAAGCGCAAGGGTCTATTTTGACCAACAAGTACGCCGAAGGATATCCCGGAAAACGCTACTACGGGGGGTGCGAAATCGTCGATCTGGTGGAGGATTTGGCACGTGAACGGGCCAAAACATTGTTCAATGCAGATTTTGTCAATGTGCAGCCGCACAGCGGATCCCAGGCCAATGCAGCGGTCTACCTGGCCTGTTTGAAGCCCGGTGACACCATCATGGGCTTTGATTTGAGCCACGGGGGCCACTTGACCCACGGATCACCGGTCAATTTCTCCGGAAAGACCTACCGGGCTGTCTTTTACGGCGTTGACCGTGAGACAGGTTTGGTGGATTACGACCAAGCGATGGCAGTTGCCCAAAAAGAACAGCCCAAACTCATCATATGCGGAGCATCCGCTTATTCCCGCGACTTGGACTACGAACGCTTCCGGGAGATTGCCGACGAAGTAGGGGCGTTGTTGTTGGCCGACATCTCCCATCCGGCAGGGCTAATTGCACGCGGTTTGCTGAACGACCCGCTTCCGCACTGCGATTTTGTAACCACCACAACCCACAAAACCTTGCGCGGTCCGCGTGGCGGCATGATTTTGATGGGCCAAGATTTTGACAATCCGTTTGGCTTGACCACACCGAAAGGAGAAATCCGTCCCATGAGCGCTTTGCTGGACGGGGCTATTTTTCCGGGAATTCAAGGGGGACCCTTGGAACACGTGATTGGCGCCAAGGCCGTCGCCTTTGGAGAGGCCCTAACGGACTCCTATTTTGACTACATTTTGCAGGTTCGCAAAAATGCCCAGGCCTTGTCTGCGGCACTCCAAGGCCATGGATTTTCCATTGTTTCCGGAGGTACAGATAATCACCTCATGCTCATTGACTTGCGGAACAAGAACATTACGGGAAAAGAGGCGGAAGCCGTTTTGGGAACGGTGCACATTACCGCAAACAAAAACATGGTTCCGTTCGACAGCCAGTCGCCATTTGTAACAAGCGGTATCCGTTTGGGCACGCCGGCCGTTACTTCCCGCGGGTTGGTAGAAGCAGACATGCACCTCATCGCCAACTGGATCCAAGAAGCCTTAGCGCACAAAGACCAAGCCACAGTCTTGGCAGACATTGCCAACCGCGTGAAAGGACTGATGGAACCGCGGCCGTTGTTTGTAGGTTAGAAAAAAAAGGCGCCCAATGGGC